>NZ_JBSFWU010000036.1:0-61437 GCF_053594995.1 Streptomyces sp. NPDC002536 | reverse complement strand
GCGCTGCTGGTGCTGGAACGCCTTCGCACCGACCGCACGGGAGAGTTCTGATGTCCATGCTACGACTCGACGGCGTGACCGTCCGCTTCGGCGAGAGGTCCGGGTGCGCGGCCGCCGCGCCGTGCTGTCGGGGTCCCGCCGTCAGCGGCCGAGGGAGAGGCCCTTGGCCGGGATCACGCCGGGGGGCACCAGGCCGAGCAGGCCCTTGTTGCCCTTGTTGTCCGCGGGGTGCAGGTTGCGGTCGAGCTTGTTGTCCATGGCCATGTCCGCCGCCCTGCCCACCTGCTGCGGCAGTTGCGAGTTCATCACCTCGTCCGCACTGCGGACGACCGGGCCGCCCGCGGGCACCAACTTGCCCACCTGCTCGGCGGGAACGGTCTGCCACGCCGTGACGGCGGTGTCGGCGGCCGACTCGACGACTCCGGTGGCCGCGGACGCGGTGCCGGCCCCGGCAGCCGCGACGAAAACACCGAGCGCGGCGGCACCGAGAACCCTGAGAGATCCTGGCTTCATATGAATTCTGTCCTCGCGACGAGGGAACGGGGATATGTGCAGCGGCACTGCAACCTAGCCACGAGAACGAGTGGGCCGCAATAGACGACACGGCCGGGACCAAATGAAGTCCCGGCCGTTCCCACGGTATTCGATTGTCCTGTGCGAGCGGCGAAAACCGCCGACGGACCACAGGTCAGGCGATTTTCGGCAGCGGCCTAACGGAACAGCCACTCGGCCTTCAGCTCGGCATAACCCGGCTTGATCACGTCGTTGATCATGGCCAGGCGTTCGTCGAATGGGATGAAGGCGCTCTTCATCGCATTGACGGTGAACCACTGCATGTCGTCGAGCGAATAGGCGAAGGCCTTGACCAGGTGCTCGAATTCACGGCTCATGCTGGTGCCGCTCATCAGACGATTATCGGTGTTCACCGTCAGCCGGAAGTGCAGCTTGCGCAGCAGGCCGATCGGGTGCTCCTCGTAGGAAGTCGCCGCCGCCGTCTGGAGATTGGAGGTCGGGCACATCTCCAGCGGAATGCGCTTGTCCCGCACGTACGAGGCCAGCCGGCCGAGCCGGGCGCTGCCGTCCTCGGCGATCTCGATGTCGTCGATGATGCGCACGCCGTGGCCGAGCCGGTCGGCGCCGCACCACTGCAGGGCCTGCCAGATCGACGGCAGGCCGAAGGCCTCACCGGCGTGGATCGTGAAGTGGTTGTTCTCGCGCTTGAGGTACTCGAAGGCGTCCAGGTGGCGGGTGGGAGGGAAGCCCGCCTCGGCACCGGCGATGTCGAAGCCGACGACGCCGGAGTCCCGGTAGCGGTTGGCCAGTTCGGCGATCTCCAGGGCGCGGGCGGCGTGCCGCATGGCGGTGAGCAGCGCGCCGACGCGGATGCGGTGGCCGTTGGCCCTGGCGCGCCGCTCGCCCTCGCGGAAGCCGTCGTTGACGGCCTCGACAACCTCTTCGAGGGTGAGCCCGGCCTCCAGGTGCTGCTCGGGGGCGTAGCGCACCTCGGCGTAGACGACCCCGTCCGCGGCGAGGTCCTCGGCGCACTCGGCGGCGACCCGGACCAGCGCCTCCCGGGTCTGCATCACGGCGCAGGTGTGTGCGAACGTCTCCAGGTAGCGCTCCAGCGAACCGGAGTCGGCGGCCTCCCGGAACCAGATGCCCAGCTTGTCCGGGTCCGTCTCGGGAAGCTTGTCGTAGCCCGTCGCGCGGGCGAGATCGACGACCGTGCCGGGGCGGAGCCCACCGTCGAGGTGGTCGTGGAGCAGCACCTTCGGCGCGCGGCGGATCTGCTCCGGGGTCGGCAGGGCGGTCGGTTGGGAGTGCGTCTCGCTCGTCATTTCGGCACTGTAGCCCCTACGCGCGTAGATGTCGGCGAACGATACGGAACGGTGACCCATCGGCCGGGTGGCCACCGCCCGACCTTCTGCCATCGTTGTCTGCCATGGCTCAGGAAGCGCTGTCGGGAGAACGGGCGGGGGCGCCCCGCCTCGGAAAACCGCTCGGCCCCGGAGGCAACGGGACCGCCGAGGACGCCGTGCACGCAGCGGCCCTGCTGCTGCCCGCGGGCCGGGCCGCCGGGGCGCGCCGCCCCTCGCCCCTCGCGCTCGCCGCGCAGCGGCCGTTGGCCCGCCGGCTGGCCCGGGCGGCCGGGGCCGACGGCCTCGTCACCCATGTCGTCCGCTACCGGCACCGGGGCTGGAACGGCGCCTCCGCGGACCCGGTCCACGACGTGGAGTGGGCGGCGGAGGAGATGACGCGGCGCTACGGGGACGTACCGGTGTGCCTGATCGGTACGGGCATGGGCGCCCGGGCCGCGCTGCGGGCGGCCGGGCACCCGGCCGTGACGGCGGTACTGGCGCTGGCGCCGTGGCTGCCGGAGCCGGAGGCGGTGCTGGACCCGGACCCGGTACGGCAGTTGTCCGGGCGGCGGGTGCTGCTGGTGCACGGCACCAACGACACACGGACGGACCCGGACCTGTCGTTCCGGCTGGCGGAGCGGGCGAAGAAGGTCAACCGCGACGTGTGCCGCTTCGAGGTCCACTCGGACGGCCACACGCTCGCCGAGCACCGCCCCGAAGTCCTGGCCCTGGCAGCCGACTTCGTCCGCGGCTCGCTCTTCGGCCACCCCTACGCCCGCCCGCTCACGGACGCGATGGCGGCTCCGCCGCCGCTGGGCTTGCGCATGCCGCTGGCCTCCGGCTTTGGGGAGAGTTTGCGGTACTGACCGTTGGATCGGCATCGCCGGGCACGTTGAGGGTGGTTGCTCGCCGTTGCGGCGGGAGGGAAAGGGGCTGCGCCCCTTTCGAACGCGCGGTACGAAGAGGGGCAGCCTCTTCCCGCCGCACAGGTTCCAAAGGGGCTCCGCCCCTTTGGCTCCTGCCGCAACGGCGAGCAACCACCGCGGCGCAGCCCGGCAGTGCCGAATATCCCGCAAGCTCGCGCAGCGTCACCGCGTCACCGGTGCAGCAACTGCCCCCTGCGCGACAGCAGGAACCGTTTGAACGCCGCAACCGGCGGCGTATCGGGGTGGCCGTCCAGCCAGGCCACCCCGATCTCGCGTACCGCGCGCGGGGCCGTGACCGTCAGTTCCACGATGCCGGGGCGGGGCACGGCCGGCGGCGGGAGGAGGGCGACGCCCAGCCCCGCGGCCACCAGGCCGCGCAGCGTCTCCGGGTCCTCCCCCTCGAACGCCACCTTCGGCGCGAAGCCGGCCTCCGCGCACAGCGCGTCCGTGATGCGCCGCAGCCCGTACCCCGGTTCCAGGGTGACGAAGAGCTCGGCCGACGCCTCCGCGAGGCGCACCCGCTTGCGGGCGGCCAGCCGGTGGTCGTCGGGGACGACGAGCCGCAGCTTCTGCTCGTCGAGCCGGCGCGCCACCAGGTCCGGCGCGTCCGGCACCGGCGAGGTCAGGCACAGGTCGAGCCCGCCGTCGCGGAGCCGTTCCAGCATGGCCTCGCCGTAGTTCTGCACGAGTTGGAAGCGCACCCGCGGGTGGTCGGCGCGGAAGGCGCGGATGAGTTCGGGTACGGTCTCGGAGCCCATCGTGTGCAGGAAGCCGAAGGCGATCTTGCCCGAGGCGGGGTCCGCGTCCTCGCGCAGGGTCTCGGCGGCGCGGTCGACCTCGTACAGGGCGCGCTCGACGGAGGCGAGGAAGGCGCGGCCCGCGGCGGTGAGCGAGACGGTGCGCCCGTGGCGGGCGAACAGCGCGACGCCCAGGTCGTGTTCGAGGCGGGCCATCGAGCGGCTGAGCGTGGACTGCGGCATGTCCAGCTGGTGCGCAGCGCGCGTCACGTGTTCCTGGCGGGCGACGGCGACGAACTGCGCGAGGCGCGGAGTGAGCGTCGCCGCCCACGAGTCGGCCTCGACGTCGACTGTTGCAGGGATGTCTTTTTCGTTGCTGCGCGGTGACAGGGACCGCGCTGACCTCGGCTCATGCAGCACAGCATCGATTATCGCCATTCTGTGCATTGGACGCATGAACTGCAGGGTGCAATGTTTGAGACATGCCTCCTGCAGATACCGGGGCATCCGTCGCCATCGTGCGTCCGGATGCCTCCGCTTCGCCGTCCCCCGCCGCCTCCACCGACACCCGGCTGACCCCCGGCGGGGCCGGCTACCGCCGGATGAGCTTCTCGCTCTTCGCCGCGGGTGTCGCCACGTTCGCCCTCCTCTACTCCACGCAGGCGCTGCTGCCCGCGATCTCCGACGACCTCGGGGTGACGCCGGATCAGGCGAGCTGGACCGTCTCCGCCGCGACCGGCGGACTGGCCGTCGCCGTCGTCCCGCTCAGCGCGCTCTCCGAGCGCTTCGGGCGGCGCACGATGATGACCGCGGCGCTGTGCGTCGCCGCGCTGGTGGCGCTGCTGGTGCCGCTGGCGCCGGGCCTGGGGTGGCTGGTCGCGCTGCGTGCCGTGCAGGGCGCGGCGCTGGCCGGGGTGCCGGCGTCGGCGATGGCGTACCTGGCGGAGGAGGTACGGCCGAAGGCGCTGGTCGGTGCGATCGGGCTGTTCGTGGCCGGCAATGCGATCGGCGGCATGACCGGCCGCATCCTGGCCGGCTGGGTGACGCAGGTCTGGGGCTGGCGGGCGGGCCTGGCGGCCGTCGGTGTCCTGGCGGTGGTGTGCGCGCTGGCGTTCCGCGTCCTGGTGCCCCGGGCCCGGCACTTCACGCCGTCCCCGCTGTCGGTGCGCAACCTGGCCCGTACGCTCGGGACGCACCTGTCCGACCCGCTGCTGTGCCGGCTGTACGCGATCGGCGCGCTCTTCATGACCGTCTTCGGCGCGGTCTACACGGTGATCGGCTACCGCCTGGCGGCGGCGCCGTTCTCGCTGCCGCAGGGCGTCGTGGGCTCGATCTTCCTGGTCTATCTGGTCGGCACGGCCTCGTCGGCGGCGGCCGGCAAGCTGGTGGGCCGGCTGGGCCGGCGGGGTGCGCTGTACCTGGCGCTGGGCACGACGTCGCTGGGCCTGCTGCTGTCGCTGAGCGGCTCGCTGGCGGCGGTGCTGGCCGGACTGATCCTCATCACGGCCGGCTTCTTCGCGGGCCACGCGGTGGCGAGTTCGTCGGTGAGCCGCACGGCGAAGACGGGCCGCGCGCAGGCCTCGGCGCTGTACCAGACCGCGTACTACGCGGGCAGTTCGGTGGGCGGAGCCGTCGGCGCCGCCGCGTTCGGGGTGGCCGGGTGGGACGGCACCGTGGTGCTGGGTCTGCTGGCGATGGTGGCGGCCGCGGCCGTCACTCTGTACGCGACCCGAAAGGCGCTCGTGGAGCGCCGGTTGACGGTGCGGGCGTAAGAAAGCCCGAAGGGCCCGTCCCACCACCTGTCCGGTGGGGGCGGGCCCTTCGTCGTATGCGGTACCGCGCCCCGAAAGGGGCGCGGGGAACTGCGCGATCGGCCACATGCGGCCCGCAGCCGAAAACCCCCGCGCCCCCAGCGGGAGCGGCTAGGCGATCCGCCCCAGCACGATCGGGTTCGGCGTGAACGCCGTGCCCGCGGCGGCGATCTCCACGCCACCGTCCAGCGCGGCGAGCGCGTAGTCGAACTTCTCCGGCGTGTCCGTGTGCAGCGTCATCAGCGGCTGCCCCGCCACGACGGAGTCGCCCGGCTTGGCGTGCATCTCGATGCCCGCGCCGGCCTGCACCGGGTCCTCCTTGCGGGCGCGGCCCGCGCCCAGGCGCCAGGCCGAGACGCCCACCGCGTAGGCGTCCAGCTTGGTGAGGACGCCCGTCGACTCCGCCTTCACCACGTGCTGTTCCCGGGCCACCGGAAGAACGGCGTCCGGGTCGCCGCCCTGGGCGATGATCATGCGGCGCCAGTGGTCCATCGCGGAGCCGTCGGCCAGGGCCTTGGCCGGGTCGGCGTCCTTCACGCCCGCCGCGTCGAGCATCTCGCGCGCCAGGGCGAGGGTCAGCTCGACGACGTCCGCCGGGCCGCCGCCCGCCAGGACCTCCACCGACTCGCGGACCTCGAGCGCGTTGCCCGCGGTGAGGCCGAGCGGGGTGGACATGTCGGTGAGCAGCGCGACCGTCTTGACGCCGTGGTCGGTGCCCAGGCCCACCATCGTGGAGGCGAGCTCGCGCGCGTCCTCCAGGTTCTTCATGAAGGCGCCGGAGCCGACCTTCACGTCCAGGACCAGCGAGCCGGTGCCCTCGGCGATCTTCTTCGACATGATCGAGCTGGCGATCAGCGGGATCGCCTCGACCGTGCCGGTCACGTCGCGCAGCGCGTACAGCTTCTTGTCCGCAGGCGCCAGGCCGTCGCCCGCGGCGCAGATGACGGAGCCCACGTTGCGCAGGACGTCCATCATCTCGTCGTTGGAGAGCAGCGCGCGCCAGCCGGGGATGGACTCCAGCTTGTCGAGCGTGCCGCCGGTGTGGCCGAGGCCGCGGCCGGACAGCTGCGGGACGGCCGCGCCGCACGCGGCGACGAGCGGGGCCAGCGGCAGGGTGATCTTGTCGCCGACGCCGCCGGTCGAGTGCTTGTCGGCGGTGGGCAGCGGCAGCGAGGAGAAGTCCATGCGCTCGCCGCTCTTGATCATCGCGGCGGTCCAGCGGGCGATCTCGGCACGGTCCATGCCGTTGAGCAGGATGGCCATGGCGAGGGCGGACATCTGCTCGTCGGCGACCTCACCGCGCGTGTACGCGTCGATGACCCAGTCGATCTGCTCGTCGGTCAGTCGACCGCGGTCGCGCTTGGCGCGGATCACGGAAATGGCGTCCATCAGCACATTTTCCTTAAGTTTGTGCGTCCTCAGTCTTCCCGGGGCCGGAAAGTGACCCGGACGGGCTGAACATCAGCCCGTCCGGCGCTTGAGGACATCTTCAACGATTCAGGTCGGAGGGCCCAAACGCGTCCGGCAGCAGCTCCGACAGCGGGCGGATGCCCGTCGTCGTGTCCACGGCCAGCTCCGGCCCGCCGTGCTCCCACAGCAGCTGGCGGCAACGGCCGCACGGCATCAGCACGTTGCCGTGCCGGTCGCAGCAGGTGAAGGCGGTCAGGCGGCCACCGCCGGAGGCGACGAGCGAGGAAACCATTCCGCACTCGGCGCACAGCGCCACGCCGTACGCGGCGTTCTCCACGTTGCACCCGGTGACGACACGGCCGTCGTCGACCAGGCCCGCGGCCCCCACGGGGAAGCCCGAGTACGGGGCGTAGGCCCGGGACATGGCGTCCCGGGCCTGCGCACGCAGGGCCTCCCAGTCGAGCGGGAGGGACTCTGCGGGAGAGGTCACTTGCCCTCTCCCTTCCGGTACGGCTTGCCGTTGGCCTTCGGCATCCGCAACCGCTGCGCGGAGACGGACAGCACCAGCAGCGTCGCCACGTACGGGGTGGCGTCGACGAACTCCAGCGGCACGGTCTTGGTCAGCGCGTACCAGACGGCCAGCGCCACCGCGATGCCCGCGCTGATCAGCGCCGGCTTCTGCTTGCCCTGCTTGAGCCGCAGCGCGGCCAGGCCGACCAGCAGCACCGCCAGGAGCAGCAGCAGCGCGTGGACGGTCGGGCCGCCGGAGCGCAGCTGGAGGCTGTCCATGAAGCCGAACAGGCCCGCGCCCATGGCGACGCCGCCCGGACGCCAGTTGCCGAAGATCATCGTGGCGAGACCGATGTAGCCGCGTCCGCCCGTCTGGCCGTCGGAGTACATGTGCGTGCCGACGGCGAGGAACGCACCGCCCAGGCCCGCGAGGGCACCGGAGACGATGACGGCCGCGTACTTGTACACGTAGACGTTGACGCCGAGGGACTCGGCGGCCACCGGGCTCTCGCCGCAGGACCGCAGGCGCAGGCCGAAGCCCGTGCGCCACAGCACGAAGAACGTGCCGACGAACAGCGCGGCGGCGACGATCGTCAGCCAGGACACCCCGTCGACGAGGCTGTCGAGCATGCCCGCAAGGTCGGAGACGAGGAACCAGTGGTGCTTCTCGACCGACGTCAGCCAGTCGGACAGGCCGGGGATGGAGAAGTTCCCCATGTTCGGCATGGGCGGCGACTGCTTGTCGTTGCCGCCGGCCTGCTGCGCCGCGCTGCCCTCCGCGCCGAAGAGCGTCTTGGCGGCGTACTGGGTGATGCCGAGGGCCAGGATGTTCATGGCCACACCGGAGATGATGTGGTCCACGCCGAAGGTGACGGTGGCGAGGGCGTGCACGAGGCCGCCGAGGGCGCCGCCGACGACACCGGCGAGGGCCGCGGCCCAGGGGCCGTGCTGCCAGCCCATCCAGCCGGCGCAGAAGGTGCCGAGCATCATCATGCCTTCGAGGCCGATGTTGACGACACCGGACCGCTCGGCCCACAGGCCGCCGAGGCCCGCGAGTCCGATCGGCACGGCCGCGCCGAGCGCGCCGCTGAACTGGCCCGCGGAGGTGAGGTCCGTGGCGCCGGTGATCACGCGCAGCGCCGAGAGCAGCACCAGGCCGCCGGCGACGATCAGCAGGACGACGGGGTAGGAGAGCTTGCGCTTCCCGCCGTCGTTGTTCTTGCCCCGCAGCCCCTTGGCGAGCGCGGCGGTGAAGGTCGTACTCACGCGGATACCTCCGCCTTGTCGCTCTTGCGGGCCTGGGCGGCGAGCTCCTCGCCGACCTTCCGCTGCTGGGCCTTGAGTCCGTACCGGCGGACGAGCTCGTATGCGATGACGACGCACAGGACGATGACGCCCTGGATCACGCCGACGATCTCCTGCGCATAGCCCTCGAACTCCAGCTGGGTGCCGGTGCGCTCGAGGAAGCCCCAGAGCAGGGCGGCGAGCGCCATGCCGACGGGGTTGTTGCGGCCGAGCAGGGCGATGGCGATGCCGGTGAAGCCGATGCCGGTGGGGAAGTCGGTGCCGTAGTTGTACGAGACGCCGAGCAGGGTCGGCATGCCGACGAGGCCGGCGAGGGCACCGGAGATCAGCATGGAGGTGACCACCATGCGCTTGACGCTCACGCCGCTGGCCTGGGCCGCGGTCTCGGACCGGCCGACGGTGCGCAGGTCGAAGCCGAAGCGGGTGCGGTTGAGGAGGAACCAGTAGGCGACGCCGGCGAGGGCGGCGACCACCACGAAGCCGTAGATCGGCTTGGTCTGGGTCGGGATCTCGAAGAAGTGCGCGGAGTCCGGCAGGTAGGGCGTGTGGATCAGGTTGCCCTCCTTCTTCGCCAGCCTGCCGTCCTGCAGGAAGTAGCCGATGACCGAGGCGCCGATGGCGTTCAGCATGATCGTGCTGATGACCTCGTTGACGCCGCGGCTGGTCTTCAGCAGACCGGCGATGCCCGCCCAGAGCGCGCCGACCGCCATCGCCACGATGATGATCAGCGGGATCTCGATGATGCCCGGCAGCGTCAGCGCGCCGCCGACGACGGCGGCGAAGAAGGCCGCGATGCGGTACTGGCCGTCGACGCCGATGTTGAAGAGGTTCATCCGGAAGCCGACGGCCACCGCCAGCGCCGAAAGGTAGTACGGCGTCGCCTTGTTGATGATCCAGACCTGGCTGTCGGCCTTCGAGCCGAAGTCGATCATCACCTGGTAGGCGTGGAACGGGTCCTTGCCGGTGACGCCGATGATGATCGAGGTGATGGCCAGGGCGGCCACGATCGCCAGGACCGGGGCGGCGAGGCCCAGGATCAGCCTGTTCTTGTCGATCTTCTTCACTTCGTCACCGCCTCCGCTTCTTCTTGTTCTTCTTGGACTTGTTCCGGTTGTTCGCGGGCCTCTTGGCCTGCGCGGACGTGCCGGTCTTCCGGGGCTTCGGGGCCGCGTTCGCTGCCTTCGCCGTCTTCGCCGTCTTCGGGGCGTCGGCCTCCGGCTCCGCGGACGCTCCTCGCTCCGGCGGCTTCGGCTTCCCTCCGGACTTCTTCCGCCCGGAAGGCTTCTCGTGGTGTTCGAGGTGGCCGCTGGCGGCGCCGGTCATGGCGGAGCCGAGCTCCTCCGGGGTGATCGTGGCGGGGTCGGCGTCGGCGACCAGGCGGCCACGGAACATCACCCGCAGGGTGTCGGAGAGCCCGATGAGCTCGTCCAGGTCCGCCGAGATCAGCAGCACGGCCAGGCCCTCGTGGCGCGCCTCGCGGATCTGGTCCCAGATCTGCGCCTGCGCACCGACGTCCACGCCCCGGGTGGGGTGGGCGGCGATGAGGAGCTTGGGCAGGTGGCTCATCTCGCGGCCGACGATCAGCTTCTGCTGGTTGCCGCCGGACAGCGAGGCCGCGGTGACGTCGATGCCGGGGGTGCGCACGTCGAACTCGCGCACGATGCGCTCGGTGTCGGCGCGCGCCGCCTTGGTGTCGATCAGGCCGTGCTTGCTGTTGGGCCGCTCGGTGACGTGGCCGAGGATGCGGTTCTCCCACAGCGGGGCCTCCAGCAGCAGGCCGTGGCGGTGGCGGTCCTCGGGGATGTACCCGATGCCGTCCTCGCGGCGCTTGCGCGTGGGGGCCTTGGTGATGTCCTCGCCGTCCAGGATCACGGTGCCCGCGTCCGGGGAGCGCATGCCCATGATGGCCTCGACGAGCTCGGCCTGGCCGTTCCCCTCGACGCCCGCGAGGCCGAGGACCTCGCCCTTGTGGATGGTGAAGGTGATGCCGTCGAGCACTGCGCGCACGACGCCGTCGGAGTCGGTGGCCGACAGGTGCAGTCCGTCGACCGCCAGCATCGGGATGTCGGTGACCGTGGACTCGCGGGTCTCCGGCGAGGGCAGTTCCTCGCCGACCATCAGCTCGGCGAGCTGCTTGGGCGTCGTCTGGCTCGGGATCGCGGTGCCGACGGTGGTGCCGCGCCGGATGACGGTGATGTCGTCGGCGACGGAGAGCACCTCGCCCAGCTTGTGCGAGATGAAGATGACCGTCAGGCCCTCGGACTTGAGCTCGCGCAGGTTGTCGAAGAGCGCGTCGACCTCCTGGGGGACCAGGACCGCGGTGGGCTCGTCGAGGATCAGCGTGCGCGCGCCGCGGTAGAGGACCTTGAGGATCTCCACGCGCTGGCGGTCGGCGACGCCGAGGTCCTCGACGAGGACGTCGGGGCGCACGCCGAGGCCGTAGGCGTCGGAGATCTCCTTGATCTTCGCGCGGGCCTTGCCGCCGATGCCGTGCAGCTTCTCGGCGCCCAGGACGACGTTCTCCAGGACGGTGAGGTTGTCGGCGAGCATGAAGTGCTGGTGCACCATGCCGATGCCGCGCGCGATGGCGTCGGCGGGGCTGTGCAGGGTGACCTGTTCGCCGCCGAGCGTGATGGTGCCCTCGTCCGGCTTCTGCATGCCGTAGAGGATCTTCATCAGGGTGGACTTGCCGGCGCCGTTCTCGCCGCAGAGGGCGTGGACGGTGCCGCGGCGGACGGTCAGGTGGATGTCGTGGTTGGCCACGACGCCGGGGAACCTCTTGGTGATTCCCGCGAGTTCCACCGCGGGGGCGGTACTGCTGGATTCTTCGGTGGACGCTTTGATGGCGCACTCTCCTCTGGGGAAAGGAGCGGAGGGCAGGACAGGCGAACGTACGTTATACGGGCCAACTGGACGCTACGCGCGTAGCGTTGACCCGTATGCGCGGGCCCGGCGGGAATGTTCCCCCGCCGGGCCCGCAGTGTCCATGGACCGGGTGAAACCGGTCCTCAGATCACGGAGAGGTGCGGACCGTGATCTGGCCGTCCACGATCTTC
This sequence comes from Streptomyces sp. NPDC002536, assembly GCF_053594995.1. Classification (NCBI taxonomy): domain Bacteria; kingdom Bacillati; phylum Actinomycetota; class Actinomycetes; order Kitasatosporales; family Streptomycetaceae; genus Streptomyces; species Streptomyces sp. NPDC002536. The sequence continues at coordinate 49,823 of NZ_JBSFWU010000036.1, read as the reverse complement.
TTCTTCGCGGCCTCGATCTTGTCCTTGATGTCGTCGATGAAGCCGCCGGAGGTGGCCAGCGAAACGCCGTCGTCCTTCAGCAGGTACTTGTGCTCGCCGGTGAGCGGCTTGCCGTCCTTGACGCTCTTGACGAGGTCGTAGACCGCGACGTCCACGTTCTTCACCACGGAGGTGAGGATGGAGCTCTTGTACTGCTCCAGGCCCGGCTGCTGGTACTGGTCGGAGTCGACGCCGATCGCCCAGGCACCCTTCTGGCCGGCGACGGCCTCGATCGAACCGTTGCCGGAGAGACCGGCGGCGGTGTAGATCACGTCGATGCCCGAGTCGAGCATGCCCTTGGCCTTGTCCTTGGCGGCCGCCGGGTCGTTGAAGCCCTTGTCGTTGTTCGGGTACAGGTACTGCGAGGTGACCTGGACGCTGGAGTCCGTGTCCTTCACACCCTGCTCGAAGCCCGCCTGGAACTTCTGGATCAGCGCGTTGTTCACACCGCCGATGAAGCCGACCTTGTGGTTCTTCGACTTCAGCGCGGCGGCGACGCCCGCGAGGTAGGAGCCCTCGTGCTCGCCGAAGGTGATGCTGTCGACGTTGCTGCCGGGGACGACCGAGTCGACGATGCCGAAGGTCGTCTTGGGGTAGTCCTTGGCAACCTTCTCGATCGACTTCGCGTAGTTGAAGCCCACGCCGATGACCGGGTTGTAGCCCGCCTCGGCGAGGGAGTTCAGCCGCTGCTCGCGGTCGGCCTCGGTCTCGCCGTTCTTGGCGGTCATCATCTTGTTGTCGATGCCCAGGTCCTTCTTCGCCTTGTCCACGCCACGGGCGGCGGACTCGTTGAAGGAGTGGTCGTCACGGCCGCCGACGTCGAAGGCGAGGCCCACGCCCTTGCCCGAGCCACCGCTGGACTCGGTCGAGGAAGAGCCACAGGCCGAAAGAGTGAATGCGAGAGCCGCGGTACTGATGCCCGCGACAGTGATGGTGGATACCCGGCGCACAGAGGGCCCCTTCACTACGAAGCGCCTCCATTGGCGCTGGTTCGCGGGAATCGTAACGCGCGTAGATGCAGATAAAAGGGGTGCAGGCAAGCCGTTATCGATTCGTCGCGAACACTTCCCGACGCGAATGCTCACATTCGGTTGCCATCGAGCAAAGCTGCGGCGGTGAAGAGCTCCACCCCCACCTCGATCGCGCCCTCGTCCACATCGAAATCACCGCAATGCAGGTCACGGCGGGTCGTATCCCCCACTGGGCGGACACCCAGTCGGGCCATCGCGCCGGGGACGTGCTCCAGGTACCAGGAGAAGTCCTCGCCGCCCAGGCTCTGCTCGGTGTCCTCCACCGCATAACGGCCGCGGCGCGCCGTCATGGCGCGCCGCAGCAGGCCGGTGACCTCCGGATCGTTCATGACGGGGGGCACCCCGCGGACGTAGCTGATCTCCGACTTGGCGCGGTGCATCCCGGCGACCTCGTCGACGGCGGCGTGCACCGCGTCCGGCGCGTCCCGCCAGGCCTGGATGTCCAGGCAGCGGACCGTGCCGGAGAGCCGTGCGTCCTGCGGGATGACGTTGCACGTGTGGCCCGCCTCCAGGCGGCCCCAGGTGACGGCGAGACCCGAGCGGGTGTCGACACGGCGGGCGAGCAGGGCCGGCACGTCGGTGGCGACCCGGGCGGCGGCGGTCACCAGGTCGGTGGTGAGGTGCGGGCGGGCGGTGTGGCCGCCGGGGCCGCTGAGGGTGACCTCCAGGCGGTCGCAGGCGGAGGTGATCGGCCCGATCCGCAGCCCGATCCGGCCCACTTCGACCTTGGGGTCGCAGTGCACCGCGAGGATCCGGCCCACCCCGTCCAGCGCCCCGGACTCGATGGCGTCGAGCGCGCCGCCCGGCAGCACCTCCTCGGCCGGCTGGAAGACCAGCCGGACCGGGTGCGGCAGCAGCCCCTGCTCCGCGAGCTCCGCGAGGACCAGCCCGGCGCCGAGCACGACGGTGGTGTGCACGTCGTGGCCGCAGGCGTGCGCCATCGCGGGGACGGTCGAGCGGTAGGGGACGGTCTTGGTGTCCGGGATGGGCAGCGCGTCGAGGTCGGCGCGCAGTGCCAGGACGGGGCGGCCGGAGGCGGCGTACGAGGCGCTGTCCCGGCCGATGTCGCAGATGAGCCCGGTGCCGGTGGTGAGCGTGCGCGGTCTGAGGCCTGCTTTCTCGAGCCGCTCCCGTACTGCCGCGGTGGTACGGAACTCGCGGTTGCCCAGTTCGGGGTGCATGTGCAAGTCCCGGCGGAAGGCGATCAGTTCGGCGCGCAGCCCCGGGGGCAGCGCGCCGGGCAGATCGCCCTGGGCAGTGTCGGGGTCGGCTTCGCAGGGCATCAGATGATTCACCCTTGGAAGATTAGAGCCCCGAATGGGGCAACTACCCATCGATCAAGAAAAGTTCAGCCGCATGGATGGGTTTGCCGAGGGGTATGACCCGTATTTACGGCGTACCTTCGGCGACACACCGCGCGGGTACGGGCATCCGCGGCAGTCGGTGTACTTCGCGGGCCGTGCCGGTGACCCCGGAGAGGAAGCCCTCCGCGCGCGGCGAGGCGTGCTCGGTGAGCCAGTCGGGGTCGATGTCGCACACGGCCACGGTGACGCCGGTGCCGGCGAGGGCCAGCGGCAGGGTGTGCACCACGGTGGAGGGGAAGCTGAGCACGGTGCGCCCTATGGGGCCGCGGCGGGCGATCAGTTCGAGCGGCAGCTCCGGGCGGACGATCTCCAGGCCGAGGCCGGTGGCTATCCGGCGCAGCTTGTCGGTGCTCTCGCGGCGGTGGGCGAAGTAGCGGGTGGCGCCGTGGGCCTCGGCCAGGGCGGCGACGGCGGCCAGGTAGCGCTCGGGGTCCACCACACCGGTCTCGACCAGATTGGTGCCCACGAGGTCCGTGGTGCGGGTGAGGCGGGGCGGGCCGAAAGAGGCGCGGGTCCAGGCGAAGTCGTTGGCGGTGACGGTCACGCCGGGCGGGGCCTCGACGGGCATGGAGGTGAAGATCTCCACGCTCCGGCGGTCGTTCGGGGTGAGCCTCCGGCGCGCTGAAGCGGAGACCGGCGCGAAGACGAGATCACGCGCCCCGCGTTCACCCCTGCGGTGCCACCTCACCAGCCGTTCCCCGCGGGCGAGTTGGGAGACGAACTCCATCGTGGCCGTGCCGTCGTCCACCACCACCAGCTCCCGGGCCCGGGTGATGGTCAGCAGCAGCTGCACGTAGCGGGAGAACGGGTCGCCGATGACGATGCGGTGCGCCCGGCGCAGCGGTCCGGCCAGCGAGCCGACGGTCTGCACGGGCGCCGCGGGGCCGCCCCGGGCCTCGGTCCACTGCACCCGGTGCCCCTGGTCGCGGGCCAGTTCGGCCATGCGGCGCAGCTGGCCGCGGGTCATGGGGTCGTGCGGGGCGAGCACGACGACCAGCAGGTCGAGCGCGTCGAGCGGCTCGTCCGGCTCGCCGGGTTCCGGGGGCTCCGTCTCGACGTCCCGGGGGCCGGGCTGGCGGGGCACGCCGTCGGCGGTTTGTCGGGTCTGCCCGGCCTGCCGCGACGGGCGGCGGGACGCGCCGAGGTGCGCCCATTCGAGGACGTTGAGCAGCTGGACGGGGCTCTCGACGAAGGCCAGCGTGCGGGCCGGGCCCTGCTCGCTCCGTGGGCCCCGGAGACGGCGGACGGGAGTGGCCGCCGCCTCCGGGGAGGGGCCGGCAGAGGGCCCCGCGGGAGAGGTCACCGTGGCGCGCCCGTCAGACGGCGACGGGCTCGCGGTCGCCGCCCTCGGCGACGACGCCCGTCACCCGGCGCAGCTTGCGCATCGGACCGAGCTCGCTGTCGTACACCCGCTTCACGCCGTCGCCCAGCGACTCCTCGACCACCCGGATGTCGCGCACCAGCCGCTGCAGGCCGCCCGGTTCGACGGAGGCCGCCTGGTCGGAGCCCCACATGGCGCGGTCGAGGGTGATGTGCCGCTCGACGAAGGCGGCGCCGAGGGCGACCGCGGCGAGGGTGGTCTGCAGGCCCGTCTCATGACCGGAGTAGCCGATGGGGACGTTGGGGTACTCGGCCTGGAGGGTGTGGATGACGCGCAGGTTGAGCTCGGCGGCCTTGGCCGGGTAGGTCGAGGTGGCGTGGCAGAGCACGATGTTGTCGCTGCCGAGGACCTCGACGGCGTGCCGGATCTGCTTCGGGGTGGACATGCCGGTCGACAGGATCACGGTGCGGCCGGTGGCGCGCAGGGTGCGCAGGAGTTCGTCGTCGGTGAGCGAGGCGGAGGCGACCTTGTGGGCGGGCAGGTCGAACTTCTCCAGGAAGGCGACGGACTCGGTGTCCCAGGGCGAGGCGAACCAGGCGATGCCGCGCTCGCGGCAGTACGAGTCGATCCTGCGGTACTCGTCCTCGCCGAACTCCACCCGGTGGCGGTAGTCGATGTACGTCATCCGGCCCCACGGCGTGTCCCGCTCCAGGGCCCACTGGTCGCGCGGGGTGCAGACCTCGGGGGTGCGCTTCTGGAACTTCACCGCGTCGCAGCCGGCGTCGGCGGCGGCGTCGATGAGGGCGAACGCCGTGTCCAGGTCGCCGTTGTGGTTGATGCCGATCTCGCCGGTGACGTAGACGGGGTGGCCGGGGCCGACGGGCTTCTGGCCGAGGAGACGGGTCCGTGCTGCGGTGCTGGCGGGGCTCATGGTGAGGCGGTTCCTTAAGGGGAAGGGGGCTGTGGTCAGAGTTCGGGGCCTAGGGGGTGTCTGGTGGGCCAGTGCGGGTCCTGCGGCGTCTGGTGCGGTGCATCGCAAGGCGGAGCATCACCCGCGTACTGGGCGTACTCGGGTGATGCGACAACGCAGCGAGGTGCCGTACCAGGCGCCGCAGGACCCGTGCTGGCTCACCAGGCACCCCCTAGGAGCCATGAGGCGATCTCCCGGACGGCACCGCTGCCGCCGGGGGCGGAGGTCACCGCGCGGGCCGCCGCCCGTACGGAGCCGTGGGCGTCCGCCACGGCGACGGGCCAGCCGACGAGGCCGAAGCAGGGCAGGTCGTTGACGTCGTTGCCGACGTAGAGCACCCGGTCGGGGGCGATGCCGCGCTCCTCGCACCACTGCTTGAGGGCGTGGTCCTTGTGCTCGCTGCCGTGCACGACGGGGATGCCGAGCTTGCGGCCGCGGGCGGCGACGACGGGATTGGTCTCGGTGGAGAGGATCAGCAGGGCCAGCCCGGCGCGGCGCAGGGCGGCGACGCCGAGCCCGTCGCCGCGGTGGACGGCGACGAGTTCGCGCCCGTCGGCGTCGATGAGGACGCGGTCGTCGGTCTGGGTGCCGTCGAAGTCGAGGACGACGGCGTCGATGTCGTCCAGGGCGGGCCTGCTGTTGCCGGTGCCGAGCAGGGGTGCGAGGACGCGGGCGCGGTCGAGGTCGTGCGGCTCGTCGATCTCCAACACCCGTGCGGCGTCGGTGCGTACGAGCTCGGTGCGGCCGAAGAAGCGGTGCCGGGCGGTGCGGAAGCCGGCGGCGCGCATCGCGTAGGCGGCGCCGGTCTCCAGCCAGTCCTGCGGGCGGTCCTGGCGGCGCGGGCGGTGGGACTTGTCGTGGTTGACCCCGTGCGTGTCGTCGGGCCGGGCGGCGGTGCGGGCGCCGCCCTGGACGGGCACGGCGGGCCCGTCCGGGGCCGCGCGCCACACGAATCCGTGGAAGGGGGCCACGGCGAGCGCGCTGTCGGCGCCCTGTTCGACGACCGCGGAGGCGACCGCGTCGACGTCCTCCCCGGTGAGGAACGGGCTCGTGCACTGCACCAGCAGGACCGTGTCCACCGCCGTGCCGTGCGCGGACTCGTACGCGTCCATCGCGTGCAGCACCGCCGCCTCGCTGGTGGCGGTGTCGCCCGCGATCGCGTCCGGGCGCCGGACCACTTCCGCGCCCGCCTCCCGGGCCGCGGCCGCGATGGCCGGGTCGTCGGTGGAGACGACGACGTCGGTGACCAGGCGTGCCGCGCGGCAGGCCCGGACCGCGCGGACGACCAGGGGCACGCCGCCGACCGGGGCGAGGTTCTTGGCGGGCACCCCCTTGGAACCGCCGCGTGCGGGGACGACGGCCAGGACGGCGAGCATGGTGCGCTCCTCGGAGGGGTTCGGGGTCGGTGTCACAGCTCCCCCAGCCGCCGGATGACGGGGGCCACGCGCTGCACCCCGTGCCGGTAGGCGCCGCGGGCCGCGTCGCGCAGGGCGTTGCGGCCGGCGCGGCGCAGGGCGCTCTCCGGCCGCTCGGGGGCGGTGCGGCCGGTCAGGGGGCGGCCGCCGGGGTCGAAGCCGTGGCGGGCGAGGATGCCGGGGAGGTAGCCGGGGGCGGTGCGGGCCGTGTAGTAGGGGGCGAGTGGCGGGAGTCGGTGCCGCGCGCACAGGTGGGCGACCCGTTCGCGCGCGGTGGCGAAGGCCTGCTCGTAGGGGACGCCCACGGTGACGCCCTGGCGGGCCGTCCATTCCGGGTCGGGTGCGGGCAGCAGGCCGGCGTCGAGTTCGTCCCAGGAGGCGAGGCAGCCGGAGCCGAGGAAGTGGTGGTTGCCGAGGGGTTCGCGGATGCCGAGGTCGGTGAGGACGGCCGTGGGGATCGCCCGGTGCAGGGACTCCAGGGCGGCGGTGGAGCTGACGGTGACGAGGAGGTCGGCGCGGTCCAGGACGTCGCCCATGTGCCCGTACGCGAGGCGGAGGTTGGGGGGCGGTCCGCCCTTCAGCCGGGCGGCCAGCTTCTGGTACGGGTGTTCCTCGATGTGTGTGGTGTGCTCTCCGGGCTTGCTGCGCAGTTTGACGAGGACCTCGCGGTCCGGGTGCAGCCGGGCGTGCCCGGCGGCCCGCTCCAGCAGGTACATCCGGTCGGCGCGGCTCTCCGGCACCGAGGGCTGGGCGGCGAACACCACGGTGTACGGGCGGACTTGGCACCCGGCCTCGTAGGACTCGCCCCCGAGGAACGGCAGGGCGCACTCGGTGACGCTCTCCGCGTCGGCGCCCGCACCGGCGTACACGGCGCGGAAGCGCTCCGCGTCGTGCCGGGAGTTGGCCAGGACCACGTCCGCGCCGTGCCGCAACAGCAGCCCGTCGGCGAGCTTTTCGTACACGACCCCGACGTAGCCGGTGACCACGACGGGGCGCCGGGCCACGCCGTCCCACGCATGCCCGAGCCCGTGCAGCATGGCCTGGACGGCTCCGCCGACGCACGCGAGGACGATCACGTCGTAGCGGTCCGGGTGCGCCGCGCGGACGAACTCCGTGCCCGTGACCTCGCGCAACGCGGCCGCGTCGGCGCCGACTTCGGCGAGCTGCCGCACCGTGGGCGTCGCGCGCCCCCGCAGCAGGAACCCGTCCGGCCGGGCGCCGGGCACGAGCCGGTGCGCGGTGAGTGCTCCCCATTTCCATCGCGTGTCGGAGTCCGCGAGCACGGCGACCCGCGGCGGGGATTCGGTACGTGTGGGCACGTCGCCGACGATAGGAATTCATTCCGCTTCGTTGCCCAACGCAGGCACAACAACCGGTAAACAGCACAACGACGATCGGCGAATCGGTTGACGCGCAGGCCCGGTTCATCATTCCGACCCGCTTCGTTCACCTTCGCTTCCGGCCGCGGTCAGAGTAAATGCCGGAGCGCCGCCTACCGTGCCGTGAGTGGTCAAGCTCTCCGTCATCGTGCCGTTCTTCAACGTGCAGACTTACGCTCCGGACGCGCTGCGCAGCCTGCGTGCGAACGCACGCGACGACTTCGAATTCATTCTCGTCGACGACTGTTCGACCGACGGGACGCCGGGCATTCTGGAGCGGGCGGTACGCGAGCTGCCGGGCGCGGTGCTCGTGCGCCACGAGCGGAACGGCGGCCTCGCCACCGCCCGCAACACGGGCCTGGACCACGCCCGCGGCACATATCTGACCTTCCTGGACGGCGACGACTGGCTGGCGCCCGGCTACTACCCGCAACTGCTCTCCGCGATCGAGGCGTTGGACGTCGACTTCGTGCGCACCGACCACGTCCAGTGCACCGGACCCGTCCGCACCGTGCACCGCGTGCCGATCGGCCGCCGCGGGGTCGCGCTCCGGCCGCGCGACGCGATACTCCCCGCCGACCGCTCGACGTCCGTCGACTACGCCTACGCCTGGGCCGGCATCTACCACCGCCGCCTGCTGGACGCGGGGCTGCTGCACTTCAAGCACGGCCTGCGCACCGCCGAGGACCGCCCCTGGATCTGGCGGCTGCACCGCGAGTCGCAGTCGTTCGCGGTGGCCGGACTGCTGGGCGTGTTCTACCGGCGCGGAATCGCCTCGTCCCTCACACAGATCGGCGACGTACGCCAGCTCGATTTCATTCGCGCTTTCGACCAGGTCATCGACGAGACCTCCCGCGATCCCGCCGCGGAAAAACTCCTGCCCAAGGCCGTGCGGACGTATTGCGCCATCATTTCCCACCACCTCGGCAGCATCGAACGATTCGAACCGGCCGTGGCCAAGGCCTTGCGCTCGATGAGTGCAGCAGCCATGAAACGCATGCCGCAGGATCTCCTCAAGGACGCCCTGAATTCCATGGACGACGACCGCGCAGCCCGCCTGCGCCGCCTCCGCCGCCGCCCGGCCCCCGCGGAGGTGGCCGCCTGATGGCAGGCCGTACCCAACTGCTCCTCGCCTCCACGCTCTACGGAGCCGCCACGCTGGCGGCCGCGGTGGACGCCGGCATGCTCGCACCGGCCGACCGCCGCCTGCTGGTGGTCTCCAACACCGCTGCCGTACCCGAGACGACCCCCTCCCTGGAAGAGGCCCCCGGCTTCGAGCGGCTGCGCACCCGCTTCGACGCCGTCGTGTCCTGGAACGAGACGATCAGCCCCTTCCACCCCACCGGTTGGTCGCCGCGCCCCGACGACACCCCTCTCTGGGAGCGCCACCTGCGGCTGCTGTGGGGGCTCGGCACCGACGAGGTGACGATCGTCCTGGAGTCCCTCCAGGTCAACCCGGCCATGGCGGTGGCCCAGATGTTCCCCGGCGCCCCGCTCGAGGTCTACGCCGACGGTCTGATGAGCTACGGCCCCACGCGCAGCAAACTCGACCCGCTCATCGGCACCCGGGTCCGCCGCCTGCTCCACCTGGACCTGGTGCCCGGGCTGAAGCCGCTGCTGCTCACGGAGTTCGGCGTCGAGCCGGAGACCGTCCCCGGCGAGGTCTTCGCCAAGGTGCTGGCCGAACTCGCCGACGCGGCCGGCCTGCCGGACGACGCCCCCGAGGGCGCGGCCCTGCTGCTCGGCCAGTACCTGTCGGCGCTCGACATCCTCACCCCCGAGGAGGAGGAGCGGCTGCACGTGCGGATGCTGCGCGGCGCGGTGCGCCGCGGGCACCGGACCGTGATCTTCAAGCCCCACCCCTCGGCGCCCGCCCGCTGGTCGCGGCTGCTGGAGGAGGAGGCGGACCGGCTCGGCGCGCGCCTGACCGTGCTGGACGTTCCCGTCCTGGCCGAGGCGGTGTACCAGCGGCTGCGGCCCGCGCTGGTCGTCGCCTGCTTCTCGACGGCGCTGATCACCGCGCGGACCTTCTACGGCCTGCCGGTCGCCCGGTCGGGCACCGAGATGCTGCTGGAGCGGCTCACGCCGTACCAGAACAGCAACCGGGTGCCGGTGACGGTCGTCGACGCACTGCTGCCGGACGTGGACGACGAGACGGCGGCCCAGGACGAGACGTTCCGAGACAAGACGGTCCCGGACGCCGGGGACCTCAACGGGCTGCTGGCCGCGGTCGGTTACTCCATGCAGCCGCAGATCCTCCCCGACCTCCGCCCCGCCGCCGAACGCTACCTCGCGGCGCACCTGACCCCCCGCACCCGGCGCTACTTCAAACGGCGCCGCCTCACGTCGCTGGGCCTGCCCGGCGCGGTCCCCTCCTCGCTCTCCTTCCTGCCGCGCAATCCGACGCTCCGGCGCATGGCACGCCGCGCCCGGGCCGTGAAGCGGCGGCTGACCAAGAAGACGGCGGTGCCCTCCTCATGACAGCCCCCACCGTGCCCGGCCCCCGCCTCACCGAGGCCCCGGCCGCAGGTGCACAGCACGGCAGCGGCGCGGCGGGCCGGCTGCGCGCCCTGGACGGCCTGCGGCTCGTCGCCGCGCTCATGGTCGCGCTGTACCACTACGGCGGCCGGGACGGCGAGATCAGCCAGGCGTGGGGCAGGTCGCCGCGCCACGAATTCCCGCACCTGTCGGGCGCGTTCGCCTACGGCTGTCTCGGGGTGCAGATCTTCTTCGTCATCAGCGGCTTCGTCATCTGCATGAGCGGCTGGGGCCGCCCGCTGCGCTCCTTCTTCGCCTCCCGCGTCGCCCGGCTGTACCCCGCGTACTGGGTGGCCATCGCGCTGGTGACGCTCGCGTTCGCGCTGCCGTGGGTGACGTACAAGACGGTCTCGCCCAGCGACACGCTGGTGAACCTGACCATGCTGCAACAGCCGGTCGGCGCCACGCGGGTGCTCGGCGTGTGCTGGACGCTCTGGGCCGAGCTGCGCTTCTACGCGCTCTTCGCCCTGTGCGTCGTCCTGCCCGGGGCCACGCGCCACCGGGTCGTGCTCTTCTGCGCCGGGTGGACCCTGGCGACGGTGATCACCACGGCCTCCCATCTGGAGGTGCTGCGCGTGGTGTTCATGCCGGAGTACTCGGCGTACTTCATCGGCGGCATCGGCCTCTACCTGGTCCACCGCTTCGGGCACGACGCGCTGGCCTGGGGCATCGTCGCGATGAGCTTCCTGATCGGGCAGCACTACGCGGTGGCGGGGCTGTGGCACCCGCCGAACCCGCACTACTTCTCGTACCGTTCGGCCTACGTGATCATCGCGGTGCTGGCGCTCGGCTACGCGGCCGTGGCACTGATCGCCCTGGGCAAGGTGACCTGGGCGAACTGGAGCTGGCTGCCCTTCGCGGGCGCGCTGACCTATCCGTTCTACCTGGTGCACGAGCACCTGGGGTGGGTGGTGATCGGCGCACTGCACCGCAGGCTCGGCCTGCCCTCGGCGGCGGTGTTCGTGCTGACGATCGGGCTGATGCTGGTACTGGCGTGGCTGATGCACCGGGTGGTGGAGAGGCGGCTGACACCGGTGCTGCGGAGGGCACTTGAGGGGCGCAGCACCTAGTCGCGCCCCGTCAGGGGCGCGGGGCTGTTACATCATGCGGCTCCGCCGCGTGGGCGCGACCAGCCCCCACCGGCCCGCAGCCGAAGAACCGCCCTACAACAGGGTCGCCTCAATACCCGCTATGACGGCACTCAACCCGGCCTCGAACCCGGCCTCAAGGTCACCGAAAAGCTCCTCTCCCGCCTCGAACGACAGCGGATACCCCCCGTCCAGCCGCTCCGCCCGGTGCGCGGGCTCGAAGGCCGGGTCCCGCGGGCCGCCCGGCACGGGATGGACGGACTGCTCCTCCATCACGTACCCCATGGTGTACGTCTGCATCGTGAACCAGGCGCGGGCGGCGGCGTGCGTCGAGAAGCCCGCGCCGACGAGGGTGCTCAGGGCGCCCTCCAGCGGACCGGCGTACGTGCCGTCGGTGAAGCGGGTACCGCCGAACACCTTGGCGCCGTCGCGGTAGTGGAGCAGGTAGCGCCGCATCTCGCGGGCGGCGACGGCCATGCACTCCTGCCAGGTGCCGCCGCCACCGGAGCGGAGGGGCCCGGCCATGCGGCGCATCATCTCCGTCGCCACCTCGTCCAGCAGCTCCTGCTTGTTCTTGAAGTGCCAGTAGAGGGCGGGTGCCTGGACGTCGAGCTCCTTGGCGATCCGGCGCAGGGTGAGGCCTTCGAGACCCACCTCGTTCAGCAACCGGAGGGCGGTGTCGGCCACTTGGGCCCGGTCGATTCGCGTTGCCACCTTGACAGCTTAACGCTGTTCAGTTCAGTCTGGTAGTGCAGTGAACTTAACATCGTTAAGGGGGGTCTTCCGTGGACACGAACGTCGACGTACTGATCGCCGGAGCCGGCCCGACCGGCCTGGTCCTGGCCATCGACCTGGCGCGGCGCGGCATCCGGTACCGGCTGGTGGAGCGCGCCGAGCGCGGCTTCCCGGGCTCGCGCGGGATGGGCATCCAGCCGCGCACGCAGGAGGTGTTCGACGACCTGGGGGTGATCGGGGCCGTTGCGGCCGCGGGCGGGCCGTGCCCGCCGGTGCAGGTCTGGGAGGACGGGGAGCGGGTGCGCACGTGGGATCTGGTGGAACGGGCCGACACCTCGCCGGCCGTCCCGTACCCCGAGATCCTGATGGTGCCGCAGTGGCGGACGGTGGAGGAGCTGTGCGCACGGCTCGAAGAGCTGGGCGGCACGGTCGACTTCAGCACGGAGCTGACGGAGTTCGCGCAGGACGCGGCCGGCGTCACGGCAGTGCTGCGCGGCGCCGACGGCTCGACGGAGACGGTCCGCGCGGCGTATCTCGTCGGCACCGACGGCGGCCGCAGCACCGTGCGCAGAATGCTGGGCACGGCCTTCACCGGCAACCGGATAGACGAGACCGCCACGGTGATCGCCGACCTGGTGCTGGAGGGCGAACTCGACCGCGATCACTGGCACATGTGGCCCAAGGCGGAGGGCGGGTTCCTCGCCCTGCGGGGCCTGGAGGGCACGGAGGCGTTCCAGACCATCGTCCGGTTCAAGGACCCGTCCTATGAGCCCGACCTGGCGCGCGACGCCACGCCGCAGGCCCTGACCCGCACCATCGCCCGCCGCACCGGCCTGGCGGACCTGCGGGTGACCGAGGTGCGCTGGTCGTCGGTCTACCGGCCGCGGGCCGCCATGGCGGAGCACTTCCGCACCGGCCGCGTCTTCCTCGCGGGGGACGCCGCCCACATCCACTCCCCCGCGGGCGGCCAGGGCCTCAACACCAGTGTCCAGGACGCGTACAACCTGGGCTGGAAGCTGGCCGCCGTGCTGCGGGGAGCCGCGCCGGACGCGCTGCTCGACACGTACGACGACGAGCGGGGCCGGGTGGCGGCGGACGTCCTGGGCCTGAGCACACGCCAGCACATCAAGGACCGCTCCTCGACCGTGAACGGCTTCAGCCGCCGCGGCCCCGAGACGCACCAACTGCACCTGAACTACCGGGAGAGCGGGCTGAGCCGGGAGCACCGCGACGCCGTCCCGGAGGGCGCCCTCCACGCCGGCGACCGCGCCCCGGACGCCCCCTGCCGGGACGCCTCCGGCGAGGTGTTCCGCCTCTTCGACGCCTTCAGGGGGCCGCACTTCACGCTGCTGGACCTGACGGGTGCCGGGGGGACCGAGGTGACAGAGGTGACCGGGGCCCGCACCTACCGCATAGGCGGCCCGTCCCCGGACCTCCTGGACCCGGAGGGGCACGCCAAGGCGGCGTACGGTTCGGGGTTGTTCCTGGTCCGGCCGGACGGGTATGTCGCGGTGGCGACGGACGAGTTGGGGGATGTGACGGGGTACCTGGCGCAGGTCGCGGGGTAGTGCCCCTAAGGGGCGCGGGGCAGCTACATATGCGGCTCCGCCGCGTGGGCGCGACCAGCCCCCACCGGCCCGAAGCCGACGCACCACCCCAGGGGTCCGGGGCGCAGCCCCTGGGGGTACCTCCTGGGGGCACCCCCAGCGGTAGCTGGGGGAGGTAGCTGGGGGACCTCGACCGCGGGCGCGTCGTGGCCGATCGCGCAGTTCCCCGCGCCCCTGACGGGGCGCTACACCACCAGCGACAGCAGCATCACGAATCCCAGCCCGACCACCGAGATCAGCGTCTCCATCAGCGACCACGTCTTGAGCGTCTGCCCCACGCTCATGCCGAAGTATTCCTTCACCATCCAGAACCCGGCGTCGTTGACGTGGGAGAAGAACAGCGATCCGGCGCCGACGGCCAGTACCAGCAGGGCCGTGTGCGTCGTGCTCATCCCGGCGGCCAGCGGGGCGACCAGCCCCGCCGCCGAGATGGTGGCCACCGTGGCCGAGCCGGTCGCCAGCCGGATACCGACCGCGATCAGCCAGGCAAGCAACAGGGCCGACACCGACCAGTCCTTGGAGAAGTCCAGGATCATCCGCCCGACACCGACGTCGATCAGCGTCTGCTTGAAGCCGCCTCCCGCACCGACGATCAGCAGGATTCCCGCGATGGGCCCGAGGGACTTCTCCACGGTCCCGGCGATCCGGTCGCGCCCGAAGCCGGCGGCGCGGCCGAGCGTGACCATCCCGACCAGCACGGCCGCGAGCAGGGCGATCAGCGGGGAGCCGACCACGTCCGCGACGCGCTGCACATGGTTCTTGGGGTCGTCCACCACGACGTCCACCAGGGCCTTGCCCAGCATCAGCAGCACGGGCAGCAGCACCGTTCCCACGGTGACGGCGAATCCCGGGCGCCGCTCCAGTTCCTCCGACGGGCGCTGCGGGATCAGCTTCTCCGGCGGGGCGATGTCGACCCAGCGGGCCGCGTACCGGGAGAACAGCGGCCCCGCGATCACGGCCGTCGGCACGGCGATCAGCGCGCCCAGGGCCAGGGTCACGCCGAGGTCGGCGTGGATGGCGTCGACGGCGGCCAGCGGCCCGGGGTGCGGGGGCACCAGGCCGTGCATCACGGAGAGGCCCGCCAGCGCGGGGATGCCGATCCGCATCAGGGAGTGCCCGCCGCGCTTGGCGACCAGCAGCACCACCGGGATCAGCAGCACGATCCCGACCTCGAAGAACAGCGGCAGGCCGATGACCCCGGCGATCAGCACGATCGCCCAGGGCATCGAACTCCGGCTCGCGCGGCCCAGGATGGTGTCCACGATCTGGTCCGCGCCACCGGAGTCGGCGAGCAGCCGGCCCAGTATCGCGCCCAGCGCGATGAGCACGCCGACACCGGCGACGGTGGAGCCGAGCCCGGCCGAGAAGCTCGCGATGGCCTTGTCCAGCGGGGCGCCCGCCACGGCGCCGAGGACGAGGGAACCGATCGTCAGCGACAGGAAGGCGTGCAGTTTGAGGCGGCTGATGAGGAGGACGATGACGGCGATGCCGACGAGAACGGCGATGCCCAGCTGCGCGTGACCCGCCGATGTGATCGGGGCGGGTGCGTCCGCGGCCAGCATCTCGACGCTGAGAGTGCTCACGGGGCTTTCCTAGGGGGGAAGTTGGGGGGGAGGTGAGGGGCTCAGAGCCGCCGCAGTGCGGCGGCCGCCCGCTCGGCGATGACGGCCGCTTCGGGCGTGACATCAACGGCGATGCCCGCCTCGTCGGCCCCGAGCGGTTCGAGGGTGGCGAACTGGGAGTCCAGCAGCCGGGTGGTCATGAAGTGGCCCTTGCGGGCGGTCATCCGCGAGGCGATCAGCTCGTAGTCGCCGGTGAGGTGGAGGAAGACGAGCCCGGGGGCCGCGGCCCGCAGTCGGTCGCGGTAGGTGCGCTTGAGCGCCGAGCAGCTGACCACGCCGCCCAGCCCGGCCCGCCCGCGCGCCCAGTCGCCGATGGCGTCGAGCCAGGGGGCGCGGTCGGTGTCGTCCAGCGGAGTCCCGGCCGACATCTTGGCGATGTTGGCGGCCGGGTGGAAGTCGTCGCCCTCGGCATAGGGGACGCCGAGCGCCTCCGCCACCAGGGGCCCGACCGTGGTCTTGCCCGTTCCTGCCACGCCCATCACCACGATGACGCGGGGTTCCGTCCGGGGGTCCGTCTCCGTCGACATGGAGGACACTGAACTTTATGAGTACGACGTATTCAAGACACTGTGACGTAAACGTCATACTTAATCGCGCGGACGCCCGGCCCGTAGGCTGACCCCATGAGCAAGCAGGGGCAGGGAGGCCACGGGGGAGGCCAGGGGCTGCACGCGCGCGTGCTGGACTCCCTCGGACCCGCGATCACGGCAGGTGAATACCCGCCGGGCACGGTGCTGCGCACGGACGAGCTGGAGCAGCGCTTCGACGTCTCGCGCACGGTGGTGCGCGAGGTGATACGCGTCCTGGAGTCCATGAGCCTGGTGGCCTCCCGGCGCCGGGTCGGCGTGACCGTCCTCCCGACCGAGGAGTGGAACGTCTACGACCCCCAGGTGATCCGCTGGCGGCTGGCCGGCCCCGACCGTCCCCGCCAGCTCCGATCCCTCACCGTGCTGCGCTCCGCCGTCGAACCAGTGGCCGCGGGCCTCGCGGCCCGCCTCGCCACGCCGGAGCAGTGCGCCGAACTCACCGGGCACGCCCTGGGGATGGTCGCCACCTCACGGGGCCAGCAGCTGGACGGCTACCTGGTGCACGACATCGCCTTCCACCGCGTGATCCTCCGCGCCTCCGGCAACGAGATGTTCGCGCGCCTGGGCGACGTGGTGGCCGAGGTCCTCACGGGCCGCACCCACCACCACGTGATGTTCACGGACCCCGACCCGGCGGCGGTCACCCTGCACGTCCGGGTGGCGGAGGCGGTCCGGGAACGGGACGCGGAGGCCGCGGAGCGGCTGACGCGGGAGATTGCGCGCGGCGCGATGGCGGAGCTGGACATTCTGGCGCCGTGAGCCACGGCGCCCCGAAGTCGAGGTACCCGGGGCTTCGCCCCGGACCCCGGGGCGGTGCGTCGACTGCGGGCCGATGGGAGTTGCTCGCACAGTTCCCCGCGCCCCTGACGGGGCGCCGTGGCGCCGGACGGGTCACCCTTGCCCCATCCGGCGCACGTCACCCACACATCCCCGAACACCCATCCGTACCCTCGATCCCATGCGCCACCAGAAACCCTTCGCGCGCCCCGCGCGCCAGCGCTACGGCAACCGCTGGGTGTACGCCCGCCGCAACCCCAAGGGCCTGGCCCTCGTGATCCTCATCCCGCTCGCCGCCGTCGCAGCCCTGCTGCTGATCTCAAGCGGCGCCCCGCGCTGAGACCGGGTCCCCGGCCCAACCGGCGCCGCCGGGCCACCGCTCGTACCACCGCCGGTCCGCCTCCAACTGCGCGGCCAGCGACACCAGCAGCGGCTCGCCGCCCGCCGGTCCGAGCAGCTGGGCCCCCAGCGGAAGCCCGCCCTCCGTGAACCCCGACGGCACGCTCACCCCCGGCCACCCCAGCACGTTCCACGGCCAGGCGTACGGGCACGCCGCGGTCATCGCGGCATCGGTGTCCCGGGTGCCCAGCCCCGCGAGGTCGCCGGTGCGCAGCGGCGGCACCGCCGTCGTGGGCGTGAGCAGGACGTCGTACCGCCCGAACATCTCCCCCACCCGGTGCCGCAGCGGCCCCTCCGCGGCCCGCGCCAGCCGCAGCAGGCCGGTCGCGTCCAGCAGCCGTCCGCTCCGCGCGGTGGCCCGCGTCCGGGGGTCGAGCCGCGCCGGGTCGGGCGCCCGCAGGGCCAGGTCCCGCACCCCCGCCATGGCCCGCGGCAGGAAGGTCAGCCCGATCGGCCCGTAGGCGATCTCCTCCGCCACCACCTCGTGCCCCAGCACCTCCAGCCGCTCGGCCGTGCGCACCGTCGCCTCGCGCGCGGCGGGCGAGAGCCAGTGCCGCACGGCGGCGAAGGCGGGCCGCAGGGACAGCGCGATCCGCAGCCGCCCCGGCTCCCGCCGGGCGGCCGCCACGACGTCGACGGCCCGCGGCCGGTGCACGTCCCCGGCGTGCGAACCGCTCACCGCCTGCAGCAGCAGCGCCGCATCGGCGACCGTCCGCGCCAGCGGCCCGTGCACCGTGATGCCGTGGAACGACTCGCGCTCGGGCCAGGTGGAGATCCGCCCGCGCTGCGGCTTGATCCCCACGAGGTGCGTCCACGCGGCCGGGATCCGGATCGAGCCGGCCCCGTCCGACCCCAGCGCCCCCGCGACGAGCCCGGCGGCGACGGCCGCGGCCGAGCCGCCCGACGAACCGCCGGGCGTGTGCTCCGGGCTCCACGGGTTGCGCGTGACCCCGAACGCGGGCCCGTCGGTGACGGGCCATTGGCCCAGCTCCGGGGTGTTGGTCTTGCCGACGATCACGGCCCCCGCGGCCCGCAGCCGGCGCACGGCCTCGCCGTCGGCGCGCTGCGGCGGGAAGTCCCCCGGGCACCCGAAGGCGGTGGGCTCCCCGGCCACGTCCATGTCGTCCTTGACAGCGACGGGCACCCCCAGCAGCGGTCCGCGCTCCCCCGCCGCCAGCCGCAGGTCCGCCTGCTCGGCCTCCTCCAGCGCGGCCTCGGCGCGCACGCGCCGGAAGGCGTTGAGCGTCGGCTGCGTCGCCGCGATCCGGCGCAGCGAGCGTTCGACGAGCTCTCGGGAGGTCACTTCGCCGGAGGCGAGGGCGTCTGCCTGGCCGGCGAGCCCGTCGAGTCCGTCCGGCCTGTCCATCATGAACCCTGTCACACGATCCCCCTTCGTGTTCTCGAACACAGGTTACTGGTACGGCAGTTGACGATGCAGCGGCAAAAGCGGCCAGGTACAGCCAAGTGCGGCGGCCCGGTCCCCGGAAGACCGTTCTGTACCCTTCCGGGGACCGGTGAGCCGCCCGGGGAGGAGTACGCGTTGCCGTTGACGGAGTTGGCAGACGAGATCGCCGCGATCCACGCGGAGCAGGGGCATCCTGCCGCCCTGGTCGGCGAGTTCCGGCGGACGCCGGTCCTGGTGCCGCTGGACGCGGCGGGCGGCCTGTGGTCGGCGGAGCTGCAAGGCATCCGCTGGATCTGCGCGTTCACGGACGCGGCGGCGCTGACGCGGTTCGCGATCGCACAGGGCGCAACGGACGAGACGGCGGGCTGGGAGTACCGCACCGTCCTCGGCGCCCGCCTCCTGGACGTGGTGGTCCCTGCCGTGGACGGCCCGGCGGGGGTCGCGCTGGACGTGGGCGGTGAACGTCCCATCATGTTCCCACCGGTGAAGGGGATCGTCCCGGACGAGTCCGCAATCGACGGGGACGGAGAGCCGCGGTGAGCGACAGCCTCAAGGCCGACAAGGCCGCAATGGACGCCATCACGAGCGGCATCAACGGCGCCGTCGGCGAGCTGAAGGGCATCGGCACGCCCGGCGCGGCCTCGGTCGGCCGCGGCTTCTCGGAGCTCTCCCTCTCCGGGATGGAGACGGGACACGAGGGACTGACGTCGTCCTTCAAGGAGTTCTGCGACCGCTGGGAGTGGGGCGTGCGCGCGCTCCTGCAGGATGCCGGCGAATTCGCGGAACGGGTGGGCCTGGCGGCCGGCTACTACCACGAGGGCGACACGTACGTCTCGAACACCTTCAAGGTCGTGGCCAACGCCGGTATGGGCAACCCGCACCTGACAGAGGACCAGGTGGAGCACATGTCGTGGGGGCAGGTGGGCGCCGACAACCCTTTCACCCAGGTTCGTGACGCCGACTACAGCGCCGAGTCGCTCCGGCGGACGGGCGAGAACGCCGAGCAGGTGTGGTCGAAGACGGCCGAGGACGTCGAGGACAGCGTGGAGACGGGCGGCGCGACACCGCTGGGCATGGGCATCCGCACGGTGAGCAAGATCGAGGACTACGGCTGAACATGAGCGTTTTCGACGGTCTCGACGGTCTTGAGAAGAAATGGGACCAGGGAAAGAAGAAGCTCGGCGAGGCCGTCGAGTGGACCACCGACCACACCGCGGAGGTCCTGGACAAGGCCGGTGCCCACAAGGCGGCCCGGGCGGTGGAGCACTGGGGCGACGAGACCGCCTCGGACCTCGGCGCGGCGGTCGGCGAAGAGCAGTTGGACCACACCGAGGACCCGAAGCAGCTGGTCCACGGCGACGCGAAGCGCATCGACGCGGCGGCCAAGCACCTGCGGTCCCTCCACTCCTCCTTCGACTCCGTGCACGCGGGCCTGCAGAAGGTCCGCGCGACGGACTGGAAGGGCGAGGGTGCGGACGCGTTCACGGCCAAGTTCGTGGAACACCCGCAGGGCTGGGCCCGGGCGGCCGACGCGTGCGAGGCGGCGGCAGGCGTCCTGGAGGCGTACGCCCACACGGTCACCTGGGCCCAGGGCCAGGCCCGGGAGGCCGTCCGCCTCTACAAGAAGGGCAAGGAGGCGAACAAGAAGGCCGTCGACGACTACAACTCCAAGGCCGACGCGTACAACGCGAAGCTGAAGGCGGGCCAGGACCCCGGCCCGCGCCCGGACCGGCCCGGCGAACCGGGCACCGCGGATATGAAGGAGGCGGAGCGCCTCCTGTCCGAGGCCCGCAAACAGCGCAACACGGCGGCGGGCGAAGCGAAGACGAAACTCGACGCGGCGGTGGCGACGGCCCCGCGGAAGCCGTCCTTCGAGCAGCGGATGAAGGCCGACGCGCTGGACCTGAAGGACGGCGGCGCGATGGAACTGCTCCACGTCGGGGGCGGCGTGGTCCGCTCGGGCACGGACATGGTGAAGTTCGCGCGGGGCCTGAACCCGTACGACGTCTACAACGTCACCCACCCCGCCGAGTACCTGAACACGGTCTCCAACTCGGCCGCGGGCCTGCTGCAGTTGGCGTCCCACCCGGAGCGCCTGCCGGCCACCCTGCTGGGCGACGGCTGGGGCAAGGACCCGTCGGAGGCGTCGGGCCGGCTGCTCGGCAACGTCGGGCTGGCCGTGGCATCGGGCGGCGGCAGCGCGGGGGCGGCGGCCGGGGAGCGGGTGGGGGTTGCCGCGGCGAAGCGGGGGGTTGAGGAGGCGGCGGAGTCCGGGGCCCGGCAGGCGGCCCGGAACGCCGGCCGGGAGAGCGCGGAGAGCGCTGCGGCGCGCGAGCACCTCACGAAGGAGCCGAACGGCCCCAGCCGCGGCCAGGAGGAGAAGGTCTGCGAGAAGGACCCGGTGGACGTCGCCACCGGCCGCATGCTCCTGCCGCAGGTCGATGTGACGCTGCCCGGCCGGCTGCCGCTGTCCTTCGTCCGGCACTTCGAGTCCTCGTACCGCGCAGGCGTGTGGTTCGGCCCGACATGGGCGAGCACCGCAGACCAGCGGCTGGAGACCGACGCCGAGGGCGTCGTCTTCGTCCGGGAGGACGGCGTCCTGCTGTCATACCCGCACCCGGCCCCGGGTGTGCCGACGCTGCCGGCGAAGGGCGCGCGCTGGCCCCTGTCGGTCGACGCGGAGGGCGTCTACGCGATCGCGGATCCGGAGAGCGGACGCACGTGGGTCTTCCGCCCGTACGACACCGAACTGGCCCTGCTGGACGAACTGACCGACCGCAACGGCCACCGCATCACGTACGTGTACGCGGACGACGGCACCCCGACGGACATCGTCCACGACGCGGGCCACCACATCCGCATCACGACTGAGGGGAACCGCATCACGGCCCTCCACCTCGTCGGAGCCGCCAACGACGGATCGGACGTGGAACTGGTCCGCTACGGCTACACGAACGGCCACCTGACCGGCATCACCGACTCCTCGGACAGGCCGCTCCTCTTCGGCTGCGACGAGCGCGGCCGCATCACCTCGTGGACCGACCGCAACGACAGCCGCTTCGACTACGTCTACGACGACCGCGACCGCTGCGTGGCCCAAGGAGGCGCGGAGGGACACCTGCAGTCGCGTTTCACGTACGACCAGGTCGACCCCGATACGGGCCTGCACGTCACCACGATCACCACGTCGCTCGGGGACACCACCCGCTACCTGATCAACGACACCTCCCAGGTCGTGGCGGAGATCGACCCGACCGGCGCCGTGACCCGCACGCGCCGCGACCGCCACGGCCGCCTCCTCGGCCGCACCGACCCGCTGGGCGCCACCACGGACCTGCGGTACGACGCGAACGGCCGTCTGACCGCCGTGATCCGCCCGGACGGCCGCGAGGCGCGGGCCACGTACGACGGCGACCTGCACATGCCGACGACGGTGACCGGCCCCGACGGTTCGGTCTGGCGCCAGACGTACGACGAGGCCGGCAACCGCACGTCGCTCACGGACCCCACGGGAGCCGTCACCCGCTACACGTACGACGAGCTGGGCCACCCGGCGTCGGTCACGGACGCGTTGGGCAACACGACGCGGGTGCACTGCGATGCGGCAGGGTTGGTGGAGGAAGCAACAGACCCGCTGGGCGCGGTGACCACTTACCGGCGGGACGCCTTCGGCCGCGTGACGGCCGTCATCGATCCGATGGGCGCGACGACCCGCCTGCAGTGGTCCGTGGAGGGCCGCTTGCTGCGCCGCGTCGCACCGGACGGCGCGGAGCAGTCCTGGACGTACGACGGAGAGGGCAACTGCACGCGGTACGTCGACGCGCTCGGCGGCGTCACGACGTACGAGTACACGCACTTCGACCTGCTCACGGCGCAGACCGGCCCCGACGGTGTCCGCCACGAGTTCACGCACGATGCAGAGCTTCGACTGAAGGAGGTCACCAACCCGCAGGGCTTGACGTGGACTTACACATACGACGCAGCAGGCCGCCTGGCGGAGGAGACGGACTTCGACGGCAGACGCCTCACGTACACCCACGACGCGGCGGGCCGGCTGACGGCCCGGACGAACGGCCTGGGCCAGACGATCGCGTACGAACACGACGTGCTCGGCCGGGTGGTGGAGAAAAACGCGGACGGCGACGTCACGACCTACGCGCACGACGCGGCGGGCCGCCTGCTGGAGGCGGCATGCCCGGAAGCGACCGTCATCTACCGCCGGGACCGCCTGGGCCGCGTGAAGTCGGAGACGACGAACGGCAAGACGCTGACGTTCGCGTACGACGAACTGGGCCGCCGCACGCGCCGCATCACCCCGAGCGGTGCGGTGAGCACGTGGACGTACGACGCGGCGGGCCGACGGACGTCGCTGACGGCGTCGGGCCGCGGGTTCGACATCGAACACGACGCGGCGGGAAGGGAGGTGGCGCGCCACTTCGGCGAGGGCATCACGCTGCGGCACGGCTGGGATGCGGCGGGCCGCGTGGTGTCGCAGTCGCTGGAGGCGGGACGGGAGCGCCTGCAGCACCGCTCGTACATCTACCGCCGTGACGGCTACCTGACGGCGGTGAACGACCGCAGCTTCGAGCTGGATGCGGCGGGGCGTGTGACGGGGGTCGAGGGGCCGGGGTGGCAGGAACGTTACGCATACGACGCGGCGGGCAACCAGACCGAGGCGAACTGGCCGACCGAGCACCCGGGCACGGAGGCGCAGGGCACGCGCGCGTACTCCGGCACCCTGATCAAGCGCGCGGGAACGGTCCGCTACGAACACGACGCGCAGGGCAGGGTGGTCCTGCGCCAGAAGGTCCGCCTGTCGCGCAAGCCGGACACATGGCGCTACGAGTGGGACGCGGAGGACCGCCTCCGCGCGGTGACCACGCCGGACGGCACGCGGTGGCGCTACCTGTACGACCCGCTGGGCCGTCGAATAGCGAAGCAGCGCCTGGCGGCTGATGGTGCCGAGTTGGCGGAACAGGTGGACTTCACCTGGGACGGCCCGACGTTGACGGAACAGACGACGACGTCTGCCGCGTTGCCGAACCCGGTCACCCTGACCTGGGACCACGACGGCCTGCGCCCGGTCGCCCAGACGGAACGCATATCGGCGGCGGAGACCCCGCAGGAGGAGATCGACAGCCGCTTCTTCGCGATCGTCACGGACCTGGTCGGCGCCCCGACGGAGTTGGTGGACGAGCGGGGCACGACGGCATGGCGCACCCGCACCACGCTGTGGGGCACGACGGCATGGCCCAGAAGCAGCACGGCCTACACCCCACTCCGCTTCCCGGGCCAGTACTTCGACCCGGAGACGGGCCTCCACTACAACGTCCACCGCCACTACGACCCGGAGACGGCGCGGTACACATCACCGGACCCGCTGGGACTGGCACCGGCGCCCAACCCTGCGGGGTACGTGCACAATCCGCATACTTGGGCGGATCCGTTGGGGTTGGCGCCTTGTCCGCCACTCGGCGAGAAGTCGAATCCGTTCACGTCACGGGCCGAAGCAGAGAAGGCTGCTCACGAACTTGCAGGAATCGGCCCGGAAGACGAGCTGCTGGCCGAGTGGGAAGTAACAGGTGACATCCGCCTGAAGCATGCAGAGGGGTATGTGTATTCAAACGAACCATCTCACTGGGGACAGTTTCGTCAGTACGAGACATCTCAGGGGTCCAGGGTAGTCGTTGAACATACCCACGACCCTGCAGGCCCCCATTTCCACGCAGGGCAGCCAAAGGAGGTATCAAACCGGACCTGGGTCAACTTCGGCTGGGACAACAGCAACTACAGATCGATGGAGCGATATGGCAAAATCAACAAGCCTGGCGGCGATCACCATCTGTTCTACGAAGAGTGAGGTCGGAAGTGACTGAGCACTACAGGGAGCACCACTTGCGGATGATTTCCGCCAGCGGGCTGACGATCCTCGACACCCCGGCCCCCGGGGGAGTCCCGTCGACCGCCGAGGCGTGGAGCGAGGTGGTGAACTTCGAGACGGTTCCGAGCGCAACCGTGAGCCAGGGATCCGCGGACGCGCTTTCCGAAGTGGACGAGAAATGGCTGACTCTTGCCATGAATAACGCCCTCGTCGCCACGGACGGCACATTCCTCATCAACACAGCAGGTCCGGGTACCCGAGAAGTCGGCTGGACTGTTGTGAAGTGGGCGGAGAATGCTCGGCTGGCTTCAAATCTTCAGTACGGCGGCGACCCGGAGTTCGTAGCCATGTCCATGGACGGACGGAACATGTGCGCCGTCACGACGGAAGAGTACGACTACTGGATCGTCTCTCAGCGGTTCGATTAGACCGCCGCATCGCTCCACATCCAGCCCGCTGGAGATTGCAATGCCGAATATTTCCGACTGGAACCGAAGTTTCCGAGTCTGGCACTACACGGTCAGCTATTCATCGCTGCTCCTGCGGAGCTTAGGCGCCGAAGAGCACGACACTCGCATCGACGTACTCTTTTCCAACGTCCGAACGCTACACATACCCGACTCGTTCGATCGGCTCCGAATCGACCAGGCCGACATGACCGAAGCCAGGCAGTTCCTCGGGAAGGAACTTCCTGTGTTCCCACAGCATCATGTTTTCCTGCTGAACGGTGGACTGCACTACGTCCAGGCCACCCACTGCCAGTGGCACGAGGACAGAGGAGGCTCTCGCACCCCTTCCAGATTTGGCCCTCTCCGAGGAGTCGAGTGACACGGCTGCATGCAGGCAGCAACCTCTCAATAGACTCGCCGCAGTGGCAACCGCTTCACCGCCAGCCTGCACCGGCGAGGACGGACCGGAAAGGGAGTGGGGCCACCATTTTCTGTACAGATCCAGCGGATCCGCACCTTGCAGCGCCTACTCTCGCGGCTGCAGGTGCCCGTAACGGATGACAAAGCTCCGCAGAAGGCAATCAAGTCCCGTTCGCCCGGCACCCGTTCCGAACCAGACCAACGGGCCCATAGGCCGCCCGTTCTCATGAACCCTTCCGCGTAGGAGGACCCGAGTCTTCAATCCAGCTCGATGAGCGCGCCGAGCGCCCATGCCTGCACCCCGACGGTTGCTGGCCCCGACAAGGTCCGTTCCAAGAACGCCCCGAGAATCTCGGCATCCTCGTACCCTCCAATAAGGTCTCCGTGGACCGGATGGGATGGGAGCCGACGCGTGATCGACATCCTGACAACCACCGACTTGCCACAAGACTTCGAGTACCCGGCTGAATTCATTCGCGTGGTCGAGCTGGGGCTGACCAATCTCGAACCCTGGTGGATCTTCGACGGAGATCAATTGCGGCGTCGGGCAGTCGGTCTGCGTGAGCGGTATCCCGAACGGAGGCTGGTCCCCTTCGCTCGGCGCCAAGACAACGACGACGTGGCCTGCTGGGACCTCGCCCAAGGGGATGTCTCGGTGATCCACGACATGGCCAGGCCCGGCTGGGAGCAGCGCGAGAGGTTTCCAGACTTCAACGCCTGGCTACGGCAGGCCGTTGAGGACCTCATCGAGCACGGCGCGTGAGGACTCTGCCACGGCCTTTCGCTCGGATCGGCCATCACCGGCCTCGCGAAGCACAGCTTCCCAGCACTGCTCTGTCATACGGCGTCCCAGCCACCCACATGCCGGCAAAACGATCCGTGCACAGGAGACGCAGAGGAACCTGCGACGTCTCCGGCCTCCTTCCGCCGCCGGAATGACCGCGATCGCCACACCGACAGACGCCCCGCACGCCGTGCACACATACCGACCCGCATCGAACCCCATCACTGTCATCCCTGAGCTCAACGCGCGGGCCCCTGGCCGATCCGCCAGTTTGCCGCACAGGCGGTACACGCCTTGAGCTGCCACAAGCTCGTCGAGCCGGCCCAATCCGTGATCTGGAGGAACCCGGCAGACACATGGCCCCCACCCGGCAGGCGGCACCAGCAACACGCCTCACCCTTCAACTGCCGCTCCGAGTAGGCCGTCGGCGCAGGCAAGGACGCACCTGTACGTGCCGCGGGGACCGGCCAGCCGGCTTGCACATCGGTCATGCCGACCACCCTCGCGCCCCGAAGGGGGCGTTCCAACTGCGTTCGAGGACCGTTGGGAACGCAGTACGGCTAGCTTGTGAAACGTTCCCAACGTCCCTGCGGGGGTACACATGAACGAAGCCCTACGGCGTGCCATGTCCAACGCACGTCTGTCGGACCGCGAGCTTGCCGAGCGGTGCGGCGTGGACCTCAAGACGGTGGGCCGGTGGATCACTCAGCCGGGGCGCATTCCCCGCGCCCGGCACAGATGGGCTGCCTGCGAAGCGCTGGGAGAGGACGAGACGGTGCTATGGCCTACGGCGGCGAAAAGGGCGATCAAACTCGGGCCCGACCGTGAGATCGTCTCCGTGTACCCGTACCGGTCCGGCTGCCCCGCCGTCCTGTGGCGCTCACTGATCACGCAAGCCCGAGCCGAACTGACCTTCGCCGGCTACACCAACTACTTTCTCTGGCTGGAGCAGGCATGCTTCGGCACAGCCCTGCGCCGCAAGGCCGCCCAGGGCTGCCGGGTCCGGTTCCTCGTCGGCAGACCCGACAGCGACCTCACCCGCACCCGGGAGCAGGATGAGGGTGTCGCATTGACCCTCTCCACCCGCATCCGCGTCACCCTCGCCGAGTTGGAGAAGCTCAAGGACCAGCACGGGATCAGGGCACGGTTCAGCGACGGCCACTCCCACCTCTCCGTCTTCCGCTTCGACGACGACATGATCGTGACGCCCCTGCTGACCCACCACGTCGGGCATGATGCCCCTACGCTTCACCTGCACCGCCACCAGGACAACGGGCTGTTCGACCGCTTCGCATCGCACACCGAAGAGCTCTGGAACAACGGAACATCGGTCTGGGGAGACAACACACATGGCCAGACGTGACTATGAAGACGATCCCGATGCCCCCGCCGCCAACAGCCTGGTTCCGGCCGCATCGGCCGTGGTCGTGGATCAGGCCGGACGCATCCTGCTCCAGCGCCGCCGCGACAATGGCATGTGGGCCCTCCCCGGCGGAGCGATGAACATCGGAGAATCCCTGGCCGACTGTGCCGTACGAGAGACCAAGGAAGAGACCGGTCTGGACGTCGAAGTGACGGGAATCATCGGCACGTACAGCGATCCTCGGCACGTGTTCGCCTACGACGACGGCGAAGTGCGGCAGGAGTTCTCCATCTGCTTCCTCGCACGGCCCGTTCCTGCCGCTCAGGAGCTCATGGTCTCCCACGAGTCCACAGACGTCCGCTGGTTCGCACCCGAGGAAGTGGACGACCTCCCCATGGTGTCCGGGATTCGGAAACGCATCGACGACTGGCGGCACGACCGCGCCCCCGCCATCCGCTGACCACAGGCCAGGGCTAGGCGGAGCCGCCGCGCCGCCCGGCCCTGCAAGGCGGGTCAGCCGAAGTCGCTCACCATCGTGCCGACCGGCGTGCCATTCAGCATGGTTCGAGTTCCGCTAGGACTGAAGAAATGAACATCACGATCACGGGAATCCTGGACGCGAAGAGCAGACTTGTCTCATTCAACTCACCTGCAGGGAACGCCTCGGGTGTGTGGCGAGGGGAGTCGGAGCCGACACTCGCAAGCTACACGGTCGAGTGTGAAGTCCCAGACGAAGTGAACGAATGGACCCTCACGCAGTCTCCGTACCAGGGGATCAGGGAGTCTCGAACGCTGCACGGAGCAAGGATCGTTCTCACAGGACTGGCAGAAAGAGTCGACGATGACTCGGTCGTAGCGCTGAGGATCCAGACAGACATCTTGCTGGTCGAGCTACCGAACGCCGTCCGCAAAGTGAAGCCGGGGGAGTCTCTGACCTTTGCAGCTCCCCCGCTCGAGCTTTTCCCCTATGAGCTGTAGTTCGCCATTTCGGCGACAGTAACAACCAGAGGATGACCGGAGGGGACGGCCCGCTGCTGACGGAACAGACGACGCCGTCGGCCGATGCCCCGAACCTCGTCACCTCGGTCGAGCGTCCGGATGTCTACGTCATTCACAATCAAGGTCCACTCGACCTGACCGGAAGGGTCGTGAACCATGGAAAGACCTGAAACGGAGTACTGGAAGGTCCTGTGGCATCACGACTTCCAGGAAGAACCTGTCGTCCTGATCATGGAGATCGACCAAGACGGTTACGAGACCAAGAAGGTCCAAGAATACCGGGACGGACGGATCTTGATGGCTGACGAGCATCACGAGGGCCGCACGATCGGCCTGAGTGAAATCGCCGTCGGCTCCATTGACGAAGTAGCAGCCCAACCGGAGTTTTCCGCTCACGTGATCTCGAATGCCAAGTTCGAGGAGTGGTGGGATCGGGCGCAATGGCCGATTCATCTCGGGGATTGACGACCACTTGCAGAATCTCTCCCACCTCCCATCGGCGCACACGCCGGAGCGCCGCGAAAAGTCGCTTGACCGGCTGGATACCGTTCCCGCATGAAGCAGTGCGCGCTCCGCCTGGAACCCATCACCCCCGCCAACTTCGACGCCGCGATAGCCCTGAAGGTCCGCCCCGACCAGGAGCACCTGGTCTCACCCGTCGTGAAGTCCCTCGCCGAGGCCTACGCCCACCCCGACATCGCCTGGCCCCGTCTCATCCTCGACGGCGACCGGGCCGTCGGCTTCCTCATGGCCTTCTTCGACATCGACTTCGCCGGCGACGGCACGGGCACCGACATCCGTTCCGGCCTCTGGCGCCTCAACATCGCCGCCGGCGAACAGGGCCGCGGCTACGGCCGCTTCGCCGTCGAGTCCGTCGCCGCCGAGATCCGCCGCCGCGGCGGCACCCGCCTCACCACCAGCTGGCACCCGGGCGAGGACGGGCCCGAAAGGTTCTACCTCGGCCTCGGCTTCCGGACGACCGGAGAAACGAGCGGCGATCAGACCGTGGGCGAGCTGGACTTGGACAGCTCGCATCCGTAAGTCCTTGGCCCAAAACGATCGTTCGTCACGGGTGAGCTGTTGTACTGCGCGCGTGACAGATCAGAAGCAGTGCGCAGTCGTCCGGACCGGGCAGTACGAAGGCGTCCAGGGCGGCACGTTCGGGGTCGGCATCAGTGCCCAGTCGGCCGGTTCGGAGGGGCTGTGCCTCCACCGGCTGGTGATGCCCGTCGGCACCCGGGGCCGCCCGCACCTGCACGAGGGCCACGAGTCGGCCATCTTCGTCCAGTCCGGCCAGGTCGAGGTGTGGCACGGGGAAGGGCTGGCCGAGCGGACGGTGCTGCACCCCGGCGACTACATCTACATCCCCGCAGACACCCCGCACATGCCGGTGAACAACGGCACCGAGGACATGGTGTGCCTCGTCGCGCGAACGGACCCGAACGAGCAGGAGGGTGTCCGGCTGCTGGATCTGCCGGCCTGGCTGGAAGAGCGGCTCGGAACCCTGCTCGTCGGAGCCGGATGAGCCCCCCCGGCAAAGGGGCCGAGCGGAGCCGCCGCACCGCCCGGCCCCGTACCGCGGGTCAGCCGCAGTCGCTCACCATGGAGCCGACCGGTGCACCGCTCAGCTCCTTCGCGCCGAAGCCGTCGATCTCCTGCTCGGAACCGGCGAAGTGCGTCTGATCGTTGAGACGCACGATGCAGCCGAAGTCGTTGGGGATGGGGTTGTACGCCGAGCGCGGCGTGATCACGGGGTCGAGGGCGTCGACCTCGGGGAAGGTGAAGCCGGTCTTGGTGACCTTGACGTTGACCCGGTAGAGGATCTTCCCGGTCTGGTGCGCGCCGCTGAAGAGGCAGAACTCGCCCTTGCGGCAAGTGTTGTCAGCCCCTGACTCGGCAGCGGTGGCGGCCGGGGCCGCGGTGGCCGTGAGGCCTATGACCGTCACGGCGGCCAGACCGAGGCGTAACGCGCTTCGTGACATGTGTTGACTCCTTGGATCGAAAGGGGATCGGAAACGGATGGTCACATTCTGCACCCGGTCCCCTACTCAAGATCAACACCCGGTCGGCCATCTTGACGGTTTCAAGTCGGCCTGAAGTCATGCCCCTCGCCGTCGACCGCCCGCGCCCCGCCCCCTAGGCTGTGCGGCCGTACACGGAATGACCGACGCGCCACTCGTTCTGATCGCTTCCCTCAGGAGGAGTTCATGCGCAAGGCTCTGTACACCGTGATCGCCCTGACCGCGGCCGCCATCCTCTCCGGCGGGCCCGCGATGGCCGCGGACGTCCTGGCCCTCGACAACTGTTACAGCGCCCGCGGCTGCACCGGCAGGGTGCTGAGCCACCGGGACGCCCACAACTGCAAGGTCAAGAGCCATGGCAAGAGCTGGCGTTCGGGCCGGACGGGCACCTGCTACAACCTCTGACCACAGCCGGGCGGGTGCACCCGACACCGGTGGCCCGGCCCGCCATCCCTGGCGAACCGGGCCACCCACCCGTCGGGCCGTACACGGCCCGCCGGTCACCAGCTCCAGTAGCTGCGCGACATCCAGCCCGAGACGTCCGTGTCGAAGTCGTAGACCTTGACCCAGTCGCCCGACTCGTCGCGGAGCCCGAGGCGGTGGTCGCTGTAGCACAGACCGACGACCGAAGCGTCCGTACTGGCGGCCGCGCGGATGCGGACGCCCTCGCCCGTGCAGTGGCCGTTGACGTCGTCGGCGTAGGCCGGAGCCGACAGTGCCGCGCCGCCGATCGCCGTGGCGACCATCAGGCCCGCCAGTGCCGCGGCGCGCTTGCCGCGGCCCTTCCCCCGTACTGCTGAACTCACGTGGTTCTCCTTGCAGATGCGCTTCGCCGGGAGAGTTGATCTTGGTCCCGACGGAGGGAACCTACCATGAACATGATCATGAAACGGGCCGCCGCTCCGGCCCCCGCAGCAGTGTCAGAGGGCCGTGCCACACTGCCCGCATGACTGAGACCGTGAAGGGCCCTGCCAGCTATTTCCCCGCCATCGAGAAGAAGTACGGCCGCCCCGTGGCGGAATGGAAGGACCTCATCCGCTCCTCGCCCCTGGCCAAGCACATGGAGCTCGTCTCCTGGCTCAAGACCGAGCACGGACTCGGCCACGGACACGCCAACGCCCTCGTTGCACACACCCTCGCCGAGAACGGCCGCGAGTAAAGGGGGGCTACCCCCACCCTTAGGGGAAAGGCCAGCCGGGTGGGCAAGTGCGCGCTCTGCAAACACACTTGCCCCATGACAACCTTTCACCGCCCCCTCCTCCTCACCCTCTCCGCCGCCGCCATAGCCGCCACCCTCACCGCACCCGCCCACGCCACGGCCTCCGCACCTTCCCTCTCCTGGCATCCCTGCGACGGCGCCTCCGCCGGCGACGCCCGGGAGTGCGCCACGCTCCCCGTCCCCCTCGACTACCGCAAGCCCAACAGCGAGCAACTCCACCTGGCAGTCACGCGACTTCGCACCGATCACCCCTCCCACCGCCGCGGCACCCTGCTGCTCATCGCCGGCGGGCCCGGGGGATCCGGGGTGGGCATGGTGAAGAACAGAGCGGAGCAGGTCCGCAAGGAGACCGGTGGTGCGTACGACATCGTCGGGCTCGACCCGCGCGGGGTCGGCGGCAGCAGCACGGCCGACTGCGGGCTCTCCGAGGAGGACCGGGACATCACCACCTACCGGTCCTGGCCCGCCCCCGACGGGAGCATCGCCGCGAACGTCGAGCACTCGCGCCGCATCGCCGAGCAGTGCGCCCGCAACGGCGGTGCCGTCCTGCGCAGCATGTCCACCGCCAACGAGGTCCGTGACATCGAGCGGTTCCGACAGGCCCTCGGCGAGCGGAAGTTGTCTGCATACGGCGTCTCGTACGGGACGTACGTGGGCGCCGAGTACGCCCAGAAGTACCCGCAGCACACCGACCGTTGGGTGCTGGACAGCACCGGCGACCCCGACCCGGCGCGCGTCGAGCGCGGCTGGCTGGCCAACATGGCCGTCGGTGCCGACGACCGCTTCCCCGACTTCGCCGCCTGGGCGGCCGAGCACGGCATCGCCGAACGCGCCGAGGACGTACGGCCGTTGTTCCTCTCGACCGCCGCGAAGCTGGACCGCGAGCCGAAGAAGTTCACGGACGGGCACCTCCTCACCGGCAATCTGCTGCGGCAGATGCTGCAGGGAGCCCTCTACTCCGACAAGCAGTTCCAGGACTTCGGCGACTTCTTCCGCGCCGCCCTCTCCGACCGGCCCCTGACCATGCCCCGTCCCGAGTACCTCACACTGCAGCAGCGCGATGCGTCCGTGGGCATGGCGGTCATCTGCAACGACACACGCTGGCCGCGCTCCGTCGCCTCCTACGGACGCGCCGTCGCCGCCGACCGCGTCCGGCACCCGCTCACGGCCGGCATGCCGGCGAACGTCTCGGCGTGCACCTTCTGGGACCACGACCCGGCCGACAAACCCGCCCGCATCACCTCCGACGGGCCCTCGAACATCCTCATGGTGCAGAACCTGCGCGACCCCGCCACGCCGTACACCGGTGCCCTGGCGATGCGCCGCGCCCTCGGCGACCGGGCCCGGCTCGTGTCCGTCGACGCCGGCGGGCACGGCTCGTACCTCGCCAACGGCAACGCCTGCGGGGACCGGAAGGTGACCGATTTCCTGACGGACGGCAAGCGGCCGGACGGCGACGCGTTCTGCCCCAAGGCCTAGCCCCAAGGCCTTGCCCAAGAGCTAGAACAGCTGCTGCTGCCCCGCCATCGGCGGCTCCTCCGGGTCGAAGAGCCGCGGCTCCGTCGACAGCAGCGGGGCCGAGCGGCGCGAGCCGGGGCAGGAGGTCAGTTCGTAGGAGACGACACGGCGGCCGGGCGGGTCGTGACGGGCGTAGCGGCCGCCGACGACGGCGATCTCGCGGGAGCAAACGGGGCAGGCCCGGCGGGGTGAGGACATCTCACCAGTGTGACCCACGCGCGAAGGGCCCTGGACCAGGGGCGTCAGACCGACTCCCCCGGGGTGTACGTGCCCCACACCTCGCGCAGTGCGTCGCACACCTCCCCGACGGTCGCCCGTGCGCGCAGCGCTTCCTTCATGGGGTGGAGGACGTTCGGCTTCTTGCTCCCCGCCGCCTTGCGCACCGCGCCCAGCGCCGCGTTCACCGCCTTGCCGTCCCGCTCCGCCCGCAGGCGTTCCAGGCGTTCGCGCTGGCGGGACTCGATGGCGGGGTCCACGCGCAGGGGCGCGTACGGTTCCTCTTCCTCCAGGCGGAAGCGGTTGACGCCGACGACCACCCGGTCGCCGTTGTCCGTCTGTTGCGCGATCCGGTACGCATTGCGCTCGATCTCGTTCTTCTGGAAGCCGTGCTCGATGGCGGCGACGGCACCGCCGAGCGACTCCACCTCGTCCATGAGTTCCAGGGCCGCGCCCTCGATGTCGTCCGTCATGGACTCGACCGCGTACGAGCCGGCGAACGGGTCGACCGTCGCCGTCGCATCGGTCTCGTGGGCGAGGACCTGCTGCGTGCGCAGGGCGAGCCGGGCGGCCTTGTCCGTGGGCAGGGCGATGGCCTCGTCGAAGGAGTTGGTGTGCAGGGACTGCGTGCCGCCCAGCACCGCGGCCAGGGCCTGGACGGTGACGCGGACCAGGTTCACCTCCGGCTGCTGCGCGGTCAGCTGCACGCCCGCCGTCTGCGTGTGGAAGCGCAGCATCTGCGACTTGGGGTTCTTCGCGCCGAACTCCTCCCGCATCAGCCGGGCCCACATGCGGCGCGCCGCACGGAACTTGGCGACCTCCTCCAGCAGCGTGGTGCGCGCGACGAAGAAGAAGGACAGGCGCGGGGCGAAGTCGTCGACGTCCATGCCGGCCGCCACGGCCGCGCGGACGTACTCGACGCCGTCGGCGAGGGTGAAGGCGATCTCCTGTGCGGGCGAGGCGCCGGCCTCGGCCATGTGGTAGCCGGAGACGGAGATGCTGTTCCAGCGGGGCAGCTCGGCCTGGCAGTAGCGGAAGATGTCGGCGGTCAGGCGCAGCGAGGGTGCGGGCGGGAAGATGTAGGTGCCGCGGGCGATGTACTCCTTGAGGATGTCGTTCTGGACGGTGCCGGTGAGGCGGTCGCCGGGGACGCCCTGTTCCTCGGCGACGAGCTGGTAGAGCAACAGCAGCAGTGCGGCAGGGGCGTTGATGGTCATCGAGGTCGACACCTCGCCGAGCGGGATGCCGTCGAAGAGCACCCGCATGTCGTCGACGGAGTCGACGGCCACCCCCACCCTGCCCACTTCGCCGCGGGCGAGCGGCGCGTCCGAGTCGTACCCCATCTGCGTGGGCAGGTCGAAGGCGACGGACAGGCCGGTGGTGCCGTGGGCGATGAGCTGCCGGTAGCGGGCGTTGGACTCGGCGGCGGTGCCGAAGCCGGCGTACTGGCGCATGGTCCAGGGGCGCCCGGTGTACATGGTGCGGTGGACGCCGCGGGTGTAGGGGTACGAACCGGGTTCGCCCAGCTGCTTCCCGGGGTCCCAGGACGCGAGGTCCTGCGGGCCGTAGACCGGTTCGACCGGCAGTCCGGACTCGCTCAGGCGGGACGTGTCCTCAAGCGCTGCAAGTGAGGAAGCCGGATTGGCTTCGGATTCGTGTGCCATGGCTGCACTCCTCCCACAGCCACTGTAGGCGCGGGCGTCGCGTGCGGGGCCGGGACACGAGGAGGAGGGAGAAGGGGGGGCGCGGGCAGGACCGGGGGAAGAGTCCCGCCCGCGCCACATGCGAGGAGCCGACGGTATGGGGGGAACTCCGGCTCCTGCGCGCCGATGACCAGTCGGCTCACTCTCTACAGCGCCAGGGGCTCCGAAAACGTCACACCCGGCGTCGCACCCGACGTCACACCCGGCGTCCGGGAGAGGTCCGGGAGGCCGATGAGCGGGTGCGGGACGGAGCGCAGGGGGGTGCGCAGGTCGCCGTTCCCTTCCGTGTCCTCGCCCTGGTCGTCGGAACCGCCGCCCGAGGCGGAGGGGCCGGAGGTGCCCAGCACGTGGTCGCAGTAGGCGCGCACGGCGGCGCCGCCCGCGGCGCGCTCCAGGGCGCTCAGGGTGTCGTTGTCGACCCCCTTGCCGCTGTTGCGCCGGGTGGCGTCCTGGTAGTCGCGGCACAGCTTGGCGATCACGGCCGGGTGGCCGTCGTCGCCCTTGCGGCCGTCGTCCTTGCCGTGGCCCTGGTCCTGCTGCGGGGGCGCGGGCGTCGGGGAGGCGGTGCCGGGTCCGCCGCCGGGTGTGGCGCTCGCGCCGTCGCCCGGCGCGGCGCTGCCGGGGGCCGGGGGTGCGGTGCTGCGGCCGTGCCCGCTGTCGGCGGTGCCGCGCGACGGGCCGGTGCGGGGTTCGCCGGTGGCGGGTGCGCGGGTCTCGGTGTCGCTGTCGGCCACCACGCTCGTGGCGGGCGCCGGTTCACGGCCGCCGCGCCCGAAGGGGGCGGGCAGGACGCCCGTGCCGGCCGCCACCGCGACCCCGCCCAGGGCGCACCCGGCCAGCGCCAGGGCCAGCGCGGAGCGGGCGGGGCGGCGCAGCAGGGAGCGGGCGGCGGCGGCGCGTGCGGCGGTGCGGCCGATCCGTACGACGGGGGCGGCGGAGCCGGCGGGCGCGGCGGCGACGGCCATGTCCCGCTCGGCGGCCCGGGCCGTCCGGAAGGCGGCGAGTGCGGCCTCCTCCCCGGGCAGGGGTGTGTCGTCCGCGGGGGCCGGGACCCGGAGCGCGCCGAGGGCGGCGTCCAGCCGTGCGGCATCGGCCCGGGCACGGTCGTCCGCCGTGTCCCCGGCCAGGGTGCCGGCGAGGGCCTCGCCGTGCAGCAGCCGCTCCACGGCGTCGTCATCCAGCCAGTCGTACCGGCGATCGTCGGCCATCACATGTCCTTCTGCGTCCGCGCGCGCAATTGCGTCACACCTGCAGAAGCACTGCCTCCGGTGCTTCCGCTCCCGGGCGACCCGTGCGCCTGCCGCTGTCCGGGGACTGCGTCGGCCCCTGCCTCCTGTTGTGCCCCGCCCGCCGTCACCAGTTCGGCCAGCTTGCGCAGGCCGCGGTGCGCGGCGGTGCGCACCGCGCCGGGGCGCTTGCCCAGCACTCCGGCGGCGCTCTTGGCGTCGAGGCCGGCGACCACGCGCAGCACGACCGCCTCGGCCTGGTCCTGCGGCAGCTGGGCGATGAGGGCGAGGGTGTGTCCGGTGCCGAGGGCCTCCAGGGCCTCTCCGGCGGTGTCCGCGTCGCCCGCGCGGCCGGTGAGTTCGCTCTCGTCGCCGCCGATCGCGGGGCGGCGGCCGCGCATCCGTATGTGGTCGAGGGCGCGGTTGCGGGCGATGGTGGCCGCCCAGCCGCGGAACCGGTCGGCGTCGCCGTTGAACCGTCCGAGGTCGCGGGCTATCTGCAGCCACGCCTCCGAGGCGACGTCCTCCGCGTCCGCCTCGCCGACCAGCGTGCGGACGTATCCGAGCAGGCGGGGCTGCACGGAGCGGTAGACGGTACGGAATGCCGTCTCGTCCCCGCCCTGCGCCGCGTGCACCGCGGCGGTCAGCTCGGCGTCGTCCCCCTGCACGGTCTCATCCTGCACCACGTGCGGATTCCGCTGTTCAGCAGCCCGCCGGACCATTGCCGAAAGGATTCTGCGGCGGTCCGGGGGGCACGGGCGGTACGGGCGGGTGGACGGGCGCGCCGTAGGGCGCGGGGGCGGGCGGCATCCCGGGCCAGGCCGGGGCGCCCATGGCCATGGGCGGGGCGGGCTGCGGTGCGAACGGCGGGGCGAACTGCGGGCCCAGCGCGGCCCGCTGCTCCTGCATCCGCGACAACTGCCGCACGACGAGCAGGGCGAGCAGGGCGGCGACGGCGAGCAGCAGCGTCGACAGGACCTCGACCGCGAGGGCGGACTTCAGCGACTCGGCGTCGCTGCGCCAGTCGTCGAGGCTGTAGTGACCGCCCTTGGTCGCGGTCTTCACCCGTGCCTCGGCGACCGCCTCCATCGTGCCGGCGATCCAGTTGAGGACGTTCGCCGTGATCCACAGCACCCACCAGGAGTTGAGCAGCCCCTTGGGGGCGGCCTGCGGTCCCGCCGGGGAGCTGGCCCGGTAGATGTCGTTCGCCATCTGCTTGGGGAACCAGAGGTTCACGACGGGCGTGACCCACGAGCCGACCGCCCAGCCGCTGCCGAACCGGTGCGTACCGGGCGCGAAGACCTCGGCGTTGAGGCGTGCCCGGCGGAACCAGACGACCCACAGCACGCCCGCCGCGAGAAACGCCAGGACGTGGAGCAGCGACAGCACCGCGGCGGCGTTGTCGGCGTCGTCGGCCTTGCGTGTCGTGGCATCGGTGAGGCCGTCGCTCAGCATGGCGTCGAGCGCGGCGCGTTCGTTGCCGGCCGCGGCGACCATGAGGAGCAGCAGGAGCAGGTTCAGCACCAGCAGCACCGTCAGCGCGATGCGCACGCCCCGCCGCAGGTCGATGCCGCCGGCCGGTGCGACCACCGGCCCCGCCGGGTACGGGTACGGATACGCCGGCGCGGGCGGCAGCCCGACGGCCCCGCACGCCGCACAGCGGCTGTCCGGCCCCACGGCGACGGCGCGGCAGCGACCGCACGGATACATCTGGCTGACCCCCCGGGTACCGGCACGTTGAACAGGTGCGCCGAACGGCGCGGACCCGCACGTTACGGGCATAGACATGCCCACGTCCAGAATCGCCTTCGCACACCCGAGCGAGGGTGTGACGAATTTTCCGTCTACGGCGCTGTAGTTAATGCGTGCCCTGCCAGGGTTCGCAACGGGCGGACGGCCGGGGCCACTCCTGTGGGGGGTGGCGGCCCCGGCCGTCCTCCGTCCGCAATGCCGGACCGTCAGGCGTCCGCCTCCGCGGCCGCCGCGTCCTTCACGCTCACCGTCAGGTCGTTCGTCACCGTGAAGTACGGCCGCAGCAGCGCGTCCCCGTGCGCCGCCGCCGGGAAGGTGTCGACGCCCTTGCGGTCCGCGAAGTCGCCCGCGATCCGCCCGACCCGCACCAGCGCCGCGCCCTTCGCCGGGCGCACCCACAGGTCCCACAGGTCCTGCTCCGGGTCGCGCCGGGTGCTCATCGGCGCGCAGGGCAGGCAGCCGGTGCCGTTCTCCAGGGGCACGCGGACGTCGCCCACGGCACCGTCGGCGCCCCGCAGCCGGGCGACGAGTTCGGCGCCCTCGCCGAAGGACGTGCCCAGGGCCTCCAGCGTCACTGTGATGCCCTCACCCCCCACCCGGACCTCCGTCGCCTCGGCGTGCTCCGGGCGCAGCCAGGTGCGCAGGGCGAGGTAGCCGTCGCTGGTCCCGTACGGCACCCAGGCGGTGACGCCCTGGGGGCCGCGGCCGAGCGGGAGTCCGAGCAGGGCCTTCTGCTCGACGAGCGAAGCGGCCAGCCGGCGGCGGCTCTTGTCGCCGGAGCGCTCGGTGTAGGTGTCCCAGCGCCCCTCGGACAGGGTGTGCGCCCCGCGCTCGAGCCGGGCCTCGACCCAGCCGTCCGCGCCGCCCGGCTGCTGCGGCAGGGCGACCCGCACCGCCTCCTTGCCCTTGCTGCCGCGGTGGCGCAGCAGCAGATGCGTGTCGGCGGCGGTGAGCTGGCCGGCGCGCAGCCGGACGACGAGGGAGCCGTCGGCCCCGACCGTGCAGCGGGCCTCGGGGTGCGCGGCGCCGGCCCGCTGTGCGGGTACCGGCTTCGGCTTGTCGCGTCCGCCGCCGAACAGGCCGCGCAGCAGGCCGCCCTTCCGGGCGGGGGCGGCGGTGGTGCTGCCGGGGCGCAGTTCCTCGAAGAGCTCCTCGTAGCGGCGGGCGACGGCGGCGGGTTCGTAGCGGTGGGCGGCCTGCCGGGCGGCGGCGCCGAGGCGCCTCCGCAGGGCGGGGTCGCCGGTGAGCCGCAGCAGGGCGGCGGCGTAGGTGTCGACGGTGGCGTCGCCGTCGAGCGGGACGAGGATGCCGTCGGTGCCGTCGGTGATGATCTCGCGCGGCCCGTGCGGGCAGTCGGTGGCGACGACGGGCAGGCCCGCGTGCATGGCCTCGACGATGGTCATGCCGAAGGACTCGGCGTCGGAGGCGACGGCGGCGACCGCGCCCTTGGACCACTCGGTCTCGATGGGCGAGCGGGCGCCCATGAGCGTGATCCGCTCGGAGAGGCCCAGGTCCTCGATCTGCTTGCGCAGCTTCGGCTTGGCGGGGCCGCGCCCGTAGATGCGCAGGTTCCAGTCGGGCCGCTCGGCGGCGATCTGCGCGAAGGCGGCGATCAGCCGGTCGTAGCGCTTGACGGAGACGAGCCGGCCTGCGGACACGACGATCTTCGAGGTGCCGTCCGAGGGCTCGGCCACGGGTGCCGGAACGGCGTTCGGGATCGCGAGGATCCTCGCCTTGGCGTCCGGGAGCGCCTCGCGGTAGTGGCCGGCGTCGGCCTCGGAGACGGTGGTGAAGGCGTCGAGGGCGGCGATGGCGGGGTCCATCACGGCGTGCAGCTCGGGGACGTGGGCCTCGTGGGTGAGGTGTTCCTGGCCGAGGCGCAGGTAGCGGCCGGTGCCGTACTCCGCGAGGTAGCCGATGAGCTTGGGGCGGGTGGCGATGACGACGTCGGCGTCGGTGGCGGCGAGGTGGGCGGCGACCTTCTCGTCGGTGAGGGCGGTGGCGGCCATCAGGCCGTTGTCGATGCGCTCGTCGCGGAAGAGGGCGCTGGGCCGCTGGTTGAGCGGCGAGCGGTACTCCTCGCTCTCCTCGCCCTCGCGGAAGTCCAGCAGCGGGGTGAGGCGCACGCGGGGGTCGATGGTGAGCTCGGGTTCGTCGGCGGGGCGGTTGACGCTGACGATCCGTACGTCGTGCCGGTCGGCGAGGGCGGCTGCGAGGTTGACGGTCGAGCGGATGGTGCCGCCGATGCCGTAGGCGTTGTGCAGGAGGAATTCGATCTTCATCGTGCCCTCAGTTCCGGTGCGCGTGCAGTGCGCGGGGGCGCGGCCGAGCGCGCTCCCGCCTCACCCCTGGAGGTTAGGGGATCGCGCCCCGTAGGGGCGCGGGGAACTGCGCGACCGGCCACGGACGGCCTGCAGCCGACGCATTGCCTCTGGGGTCCGGGGCGAAGCCCCGGGGACCTCGGCTACGGGTGCGTCGTGGTTGCTCGCGCAGTTCCCCGCGCCCCTACGGGGCGCGAAGCACCCGCCCCACAAGCGCGGTGAAGTCCTGCCAGGACTGCTGGGGCTTCGCCGGGTCCCACAATCGCTGGGCCGTGGCGGCCAGGGGCAGCCGGATGCCGTTCGCGACCTGGTCGGGTGTCTGGGCGTCGGGTTTGTCGCACCAGATCGCGAACCGGCCGCCGAGGATGCGGTCGGGCCCAGCCTGCCCTGCGGGGACGGGCGTGGTGCCGCGGACGACGGCGGGCGACCACTGACCGTAGATGCGTTCGCCGGTCGGGTAACGGAACTGGTTGGGCTCGCCGAGGACGTAATAGAGGTACTCGTCGTTGAGGTTGACCAGCGGGCGTCCTTCGTTCAGGTACTCGGTGGGGGGCCGGGCGCCCAGCTCCTTGCCGGTCCAGTACTCGACCTCGATGTTCTTGTCGGGGGTGACGACGCCGTCGGTGAAGAACCCGTCGTTCCAGGCCTTGGGCGTCTTGCCGAGGGAGCGCACGAGGGCGGCGCGGTCGTTGAGCCAGCCGGTGGCGAGGTCCTGGACCCTGGCATCGGGTCCGTACTTCTGCCGGGCGGCCTCGGCGAGCCGGGGGTAGGCGGCCTGCGGGTCCTTGCTCATCAGGGCGCGGTACTCGTCGGCGCCGAGGTGGAACCAGGGGCCGGGGAAGAGGCCGGCGTACTCGCGGATGAGGTCGTCCACGACCGTGGCCGCGTCCGGGTCGGCGATGTCGACGGCGCCGCGGGCGACGGTGCCCTTGGCGTCGCGCAGCTGCAGGTCGGGGTGGCCGCTCAGGACGGCGCCGAGGTGGCCGGGCGAGTCGATCTCGGGGACGACGGCGATGTGCAGGGACGAGGCGAGGTCGATGATGCTGCGCACCTCGGCCTTGGTGAGGTGCTGGCCGGAGACGATCTCGGGGTGGCTGTCGCTGTCGATGCGGAAGCCCTGGTCGTCGGAGAAGTGCAGGCCGAGCTGGTTGAGCTTGAGGTCGGCCATCTGCCGCAGCCGGTCCTTGATCCAGTCGGCGGGGAAGTACTTGCGGGCGATGTCCAGGTTGAGGCCGCGCTGGGGGCGGTCGGGGCTGTCGCGGACGGTGCCCTCGGGCAGCCCGCCGCCGGAGCGCACGGCCTGGACGACGGTGCGGGTGCCGTAGAAGACGCCGGCCTCGTCGGCGCCGGTGATCAGGACCTTGCCGTCGTGGGTGGTGAGCTCGTAGCCCTCGGGCCCGCCGCTCTGCCCCGGGCGCAGGGCGAGCTCGACGTCGCCGCGGCGGGCGGGGCCGGCGTCGAGCCTCAGCTTGAGGTCGTCGGCGAGCCGGCGGCCCGCGTCGGCCAGCGGCCCGCCGGGGTCGGCGACGACCCGGGCCCCGGTCCCGGGCCGCCAGCCGGGGCCGCCCGCAGCGGTGAAGGAGCGCACGGCGGGGACGACGCGCGGCGGGCCGGGGGGTGCGGGGGCCGTGGAGGAGGGCGCGGCGGAGGCCGGGAGGGAGCGGGCGTCGTCCTTGGCGCGGTGGCTGCCGGAGGTGCGGGGGCAGCCCATGACGGACATGGCGGCGAGGAGGGCGAGGGCGGAGACGGTCCCCCGGATGGCCGCCGTGCGGGTGATCCTGACGGGCAGTCGCTTGGACAGTCGCATGGAGCAAAACCTCCCATTCAGGGAGAAGATAGGTTTTTTCCGTGCATGGACGGCGAGGACCCGCCCGGAAGGACGCCCGTACGACCCGTACGAAGGAAATTCGCGCATCCGTCGGACAGTGGCCGAGAACTGTCGTTACGTTTTGGTCCCGCTCAGGCTTCGCCACGATCACCGAGGAGCCCACCCTGCACGTTCTCGACCGACTCGATCGAAAGGACCGGCCCGCCCCGGTTTCCCCGGGCACGCCGGACATCTCCGC
This sequence comes from Streptomyces sp. NPDC002536, assembly GCF_053594995.1. Classification (NCBI taxonomy): domain Bacteria; kingdom Bacillati; phylum Actinomycetota; class Actinomycetes; order Kitasatosporales; family Streptomycetaceae; genus Streptomyces; species Streptomyces sp. NPDC002536. The sequence goes on along the minus strand of NZ_JBSFWU010000036.1, from coordinate 7,608 downwards.
GGAGGCCGACGAGGCGCTGCGGGTCGCCCATGCGGCCTACGAGAGCCGGTTCGGCGAGCCGCTGCTGCTTCCCCCGGCCCCGGACAGCGGCCCCGAGGAGGCCTTTGACCTGCTCCTGCGCACCCTGCGCGAGCGGTTGACGGCCCGTGGCGAGCAGATTCACGCCATCGGCGGCTAGCCCGTACGTGCCTGTTTGATCACACCTGCCATACCCCGGGATACCGAACCGACAAGGCGTCGCTACGATGGCCAGGGCCGGTGGACCGTACCCGGCCGGGCCCGACCGACAGTAGAGCCGGCTGGCCCCAATCCCCGCTCCCGGAGGGTTTTCCGTGCCGGCTGGAACGCTGTACCGCGGCCGGGAAGGCATGTGGTCCTGGGTGGCTCATCGAGTCACTGGCGTCCTCATTTTCTTCTTCCTGTTCGTGCACGTCCTCGACACCGCGCTCGTTCGTGTCTCGCCCGAGGCCTACGACAACGTCGTCGCGACGTACAAGACACCCGTCGTCAATCTGATGGAGTACGGCCTCGTCGCCGCCATCCTCTTCCACGCTCTCAACGGCCTGCGGGTCATCGCGGTGGACTTCTGGTCCAAGGGCCCGCGCTACCAGAAGCAGATGCTGTGGACGGTCGTCGGTGTCTGGGTCGTGCTGATGGCAGGCGCCTTCTACCCCGTGCTCAGCCACACGCTGCGCACGCTGTTCGGGAGCTGATGACGCGAGATGTCCGCTGAAACCACCACCCCCGCGGTGAACGAGTCCGTGTCGCTCTACGACGTGGACAACCCGGCTCCGGTCATCGAGCCGCCCCGTAAGCGCACCAAGAAGACCCCGAAGTCCACGCGCACGAACTTCGAGCTGTACGGCTGGCTGTTCATGCGGCTGTCCGGCATCGTGCTGGTCGTCCTGGTCCTCGGCCACCTGCTGATCCAGCTCGTCCTCGACGGCGGCGTCAGCAAGATCGGCTTCGCCTTCGTGGCCGGCCGCTGGGCCTCGCCGTTCTGGCAGGCCTGGGACCTCATCATGCTGTGGCTCGCGATGCTGCACGGCGCCAATGGCCTGCGTACGGTCATCAACGACTACGCGGAGCGGGCCAACACCCGCTTCTGGCTGAAGATGCTGCTGTACACGGCCACGGTGTTCACCGTCCTGCTGGGCACGCTGGTGATCTTCACCTTCGACCCGAACATCCGCTAGAGCCCGGGGCTGACGAGACCATGCAGATCCACAAGTACGACACCGTCATCGTCGGCGCCGGCGGCGCCGGCATGCGCGCCGCCATCGAGGCGACGAAGCGCAGCCGCACCGCGGTGCTGACCAAGCTCTACCCCACCCGCTCCCACACCGGCGCGGCCCAGGGCGGCATGGCCGCCGCCCTCGCCAACGTCGAGGAGGACAACTGGGAGTGGCACACCTTCGACACGATCAAGGGCGGTGACTACCTGGTCGACCAGGACGCCGCCGAGATCCTGGCGAAGGAGGCCATCGACGCGGTCCTCGACCTGGAGAAGATGGGCCTGCCGTTCAACCGCACCCCGGACGGCACCATCGACCAGCGCCGCTTCGGCGGCCACTCCCGCAACCACGGCGAGGCCCCGGTCCGCCGTGCCTGCTACGCGGCCGACCGCACTGGCCACATGATCCTCCAGACGCTGTTCCAGAACTGCGTCAAGGAGGGCGTGGAGTTCTTCAACGAGTTCTACGTCCTGGACCAGCTCATCACCGAGGTCGACGGCGTCAAGCAGTCGGCCGGTGTGGTGGCGTACGAGCTCGCCACCGGCGAGCTCCACATCTTCCAGGCCAAGTCGGTCGTCTACGCCTCCGGCGGCACCGGCAAGTTCTTCAAGGTGACCTCCAACGCGCACACCCTGACCGGTGACGGCCAGGCCGCCTGCTACCGCCGCGGCCTGCCGCTGGAGGACATGGAGTTCTTCCAGTTCCACCCGACGGGCATCTGGCGCATGGGCATCCTCCTCACCGAGGGCGCCCGCGGCGAGGGCGGCATCCTCCGCAACAAGGACGGTGAGCGCTTCATGGAGAAGTACGCGCCCGTCATGAAGGACCTCGCCTCCCGCGACGTCGTCTCCCGCTCCATCTACACGGAGATCCGCGAGGGCCGCGGCTGCGGTCCCGAGGGCGACCACGTCTACCTGGACCTCACCCACCTGCCGCCGGAGCAGCTGGACGCCAAGCTGCCGGACATCACCGAGTTCGCGCGCACCTACCTCGGCATCGAGCCCTACACGGACCCGATCCCGATCCAGCCCACCGCGCACTACGCGATGGGCGGCATCCCGACCAACGTCCAGGGCGAGGTGCTGGCCGACAACGACACCGTCGTTCCGGGTCTGTACGCCGCCGGCGAGGTCGCCTGCGTGTCCGTCCACGGCGCCAACCGCCTGGGCACCAACTCGCTGCTCGACATCAACGTGTTCGGCCGCCGGGCCGGCATCGCCGCCGCCGAGTACGCGGACCGGGCCGAGTACGTCGAGCTCCCGGAGAACCCGGCCGAGCTCGTCGAGCAGCAGGTCGAGAACCTGCGCAACTCGACCGGCACCGAGCGGGTCGCGGTGCTCCGCAAGGAGCTGCAGGAGACCATGGACGCCAACGTCATGGTCTTCCGCACCGAGCAGACCATCAAGACGGCCGTCGAGAAGATCGCCGAGCTGCGCGAGCGCTACAAGAACGTGTCCATCCAGGACAAGGGCAAGCGCTTCAACACCGACCTGCTGGAGGCCATCGAGCTGGGCAACCTGCTCGACCTGGCCGAGGTGATGGCCGTGTCCGCGCTGGCGCGCAAGGAGTCCCGCGGCGGTCACTACCGCGAGGACTACCCGAACCGCGACGACGTCAACTTCATGCGGCACACCATGGCGTACCGCGAGACGGACGCGTCCGGCAAGGACGGCATCCGCCTCGACTACAAGCCGGTCGTGCAGACCCGCTACCAGCCGATGGAGCGTAAGTACTGATGAGCACCGCGACTCTCGACAAGCTCGAGGCCGAGGCGCAGACCTCGCACAACATCAAGGTCACCTTCCGCATCCGCCGGTTCAACCCGGAGGTCTCGGACGAGGCGATCTGGCAGGACTTCGAGCTGGAGATCGACCCCAAGGAGCGGGTCCTCGACGGCCTCCACAAGATCAAGTGGGACCAGGACGGCTCGCTGACCTTCCGCCGCTCCTGCGCCCACGGCATCTGCGGCTCGGACGCCATGCGCATCAACGGCAAGAACCGTCTGGCGTGCAAGACGCTGATCAAGGACATCAACCCGGCCAAGCCGATCACGGTCGAGCCCATCAAGGGCCTGACGGTCCTGAAGGACCTCGTGGTCGACATGGACCCGTTCTTCCAGGCGTACCGCGACGTCATGCCGTTCCTCATCACCAAGGGCAACGAGCCGACGCGCGAGCGCCGGCAGTCCGCGGAGGACCGCGAGCGCTTCGACGACACGACGAAGTGCATCCTGTGCGCGGCCTGCACCTCCTCCTGCCCGGTGTTCTGGAACGACGGCCAGTACTTCGGCCCGGCGGCGATCGTCAACGCGCACCGCTTCATCTTCGACTCGCGTGACGAGGCCGGTGAGCAGCGCCTGGAGATCCTGAACGACAAGGACGGCGTGTGGCGTTGCCGCACGACGTTCAACTGCACGGACGCCTGCCCGCGTGGCATCGAGGTCACGAAGGCGATCCAGGAGGTGAAGCGGGCGCTGATCACGCGCCGCTTCTAGTCCTGCGGACAGCTCGCGAAAAGGCCCCGTTCCCCTCCCGGGAGCGGGGCCTTTCGCGCCCCGTCAGGGGCGCGGGGAACTGCGCGAGCAACCACGACGTGGCCGCAGTCGAGGACCCGGGGCTGCACCCCGGACCCCCGGGGTGGTGCGTCGGCTGCAGGCCGGCGGTGGCTGATCGCGCAGTTCCCCGCGCCCCTTACGGGGCGCCCAGCGCCATCAGCGCTTCGCGCCGACGCCCCAGCTCCGCCATCTCCGCGTCGATCTGCGCCAGTTGCTCCCCCAGCACGCGCAGCGTGACATCGCAGCTCACCAGCCCCGCCCCGCCGTGGGCACACGGCAGCACCTCGCCGATGGCCTCGGTGCTCAGCCCCGCCGCGAGCAGCTCGCGGATCCGGCCGACGGCCTCCACCGCATCGGCCCCGTACCGGCGGTACCCACTGGCATCACGGCATGCTGCAAGCAACCCCCGCTGCTCGTAGTAGCGAAGCGACCGCGCGCTCACGCCCGTACGCCGCGACAGTTCCCCGATCCGCATGCCCCGTTCCCCCTCCGGACTTGACGTTGACACCGGCGTCAAGGGGCAACCTGTCGGACATGACAAACATTCCGGCCCTGCACACCACCGTCACCGGCTCGGGCCCCGGCATCCTGCTCGCCCACGGCGCCACCGGGAGCATCGCGGACAACTACGCGGCCCTCGCCCCGGCCCTGGCGGCCGCGGGCCACACGGTCGTCGCCCCGGACTACCCCGGCTCGGGCGAGACTCCGCGCGCCACCGCCCCGTTGACGCTCGACGGGCTCGCCGACGCCGTGGTCGAGCGCGCCGTGGCGGCCGGTGTGGAGACGTTCACCCTCGTCGGCTTCTCCCTGGGCACCGCCGTCTCCGTACGGGCGGCGGCGCGGCACCCCGAGCGCGTCCGCGGGCTCGTCCTGACCGCGGGCCTGGCCCGGCCCGACCGGCACGCGGACATCACGCTCGGCCTGTGGACGCACCTGCTGGAGCGGGGCGACCACGCGGCCTTCGCGCGGTCCCGCGCGCTGACCGGCTGGTCGCGCCGGCACCTGAACGGCCTTCCGCAGGCGGAGGCGGACGCACTGCTCACCCCGGACCCCGCGCTGTGGCCCGCGGGCTCCGCCGAACAGGCCGCGCTGGTACGGACCGTGGACACGACCGGCGACCTGCCGGGCATTGCCGTGCCGACGCTCGTCGTCGCGACGACGGAGGACGAACTCCTCCACCCGTCGAACTCCCGCTACCTCGCGGACCACATCCCGGGGGCGGAGTACGCGGAGATCGCGGCGGGCCACGTGGTGATGCACGAGCGGTACGCGGAGTGGGAGGGGCTGATCCTGGACTTCCTGCGCAGACACGGTCTCTGACGGTGAGACAGCTCACGCAGCCGGGGCCCGTGCCGCGTGGCAACCTCGTGCCCATGACACCCATAACCCTGCCGCCGCTCCACACCACCGTCCGCGGGACGGGCCCCGGCCTGCTGCTCGCGCACGGCGCGGGCGGCAGCGCCACGGCGCACTTCGCCGCGCTCATGCCGGCGCTGGCCGAGCGGCACACGGTCGTGGCCCCGGACTACCCCGGGTCGGGCGGGTCTCCCCTGGCGCCCGGCCCGCTCACCCTCGACGGGCTGGCCGACGCGCTGGTGGCCGCGGCGACCGGGGCGGGTGTGGAGTCCTTCACCCTGGTCGGCTACTCGCTCGGCACGCTCGTCTCCGTACGGGCGGCGGCGCGGCATCCCGGGCGCGTCCGCGGGCTCGTGCTGACCGCGGGCATGGCACGGCCGGACAACCGCATGCTGGCCTCCTTGGAGTTGTGGCGCACGCTGCTGGCCGCGGACGACCGCAAGGGCTACGCCCGCCTCAGCGCGCTGAGCTCCTTCAGCACGGACTTCTTCAACGCGCTGCCGCAGGACCAGGTGCCGGCGCTGCTGCACCTCCTGGCCTCGTCCGTTCCCGACGGCACGGCGGAGCAGGCGGGCCTGGTCGCGACGGCCGACACGACGGCCGACCTGCCGGGCATCACGGTGCCGACGCTGGTCGTGGCCACGACCCGGGACAACCTGGTGTCCCCCGCCAACTCCCGCCTGCTGGCGGGCCGTATCCCGGGGGCCGAGTACGCGGAGATCGAGGCGGGGCACGCCGTGATGGTCGAGCGCCAGGAGGAGTGGCAGAAGCTGCTACTGGAGTTCCTGGGGCGGCACGGCCTCTGACACCCAGGCCCGCGCGGCCGGGAGGTCGGGGGCGATCCCGGCCACCTGGTAGGCGAACCCGTCCCACTCCAGCAGCACGCGCGGCTCGCCGGGCCGGACATGGCTCCCGCCGCCGTGCCACGGCCGGTGCCGCCGCGCCTCCCCCTGCGGTGCCAGGCGCCGCCGTTCGTAGGCGGCGAGGGGATCGTCGGGGCGGCGGTATTCGGCCATCCCTCCAGGGTGCCGCAAGCCGCCGGTGCGGGTGGGGGTTTCGCGCACGCGCATGGTCCTCGGCTCTTCGTCACGCGGCACCACGGTGCCCTGTAAGGGGCGCGGGGAACTGCGCGACCGGCCACCGACGGCCCGCAGCCGACGCAGCGCCGCAGGGTCCGGGGCATCTGCGGGTGCATCGTGGCTGGTCGCGCAGTTCCCCGCGCCCCTTACAGGGCACCTCTCACCCCGCCACGGGCCCCTGCATCTGCTTGCTGATCCATTCGATCGGCCCCGTCCCCATGTTGGGCACATAGGTCTTGGCGTTGTGCTCGCCGTCGGGTATCTCGCTGAGCAGGGTGTGCACCGGGCCCTTGTTGCCGTACGTGGCGACGAAGTCCTTCACGTTCTTCATCGCCGTCTTCTCCTTCGTGCCGACCTGGAAGGCCAGATAGACGTCCGGCCCCTTGGCCTTGATCAACTGCTTTGCCAGCACCTGGGGGTTGTTGGCGGCCTTCTCCTTCTCGTGCCCCGCCCACAGCGGCGAGTCGGGGACGATGTCCGGCCCGGAGGCGATCACGGCCTTGAAGCGGTCCGGCTTCTGCAGCACCGCCTTCAGCCCGGCGAAACCGCCCGACGAGGAGCCCATGAAGCCCCAGCCCTCGCGCTGCTTCAGGGTGCGGAAGTTCGCCTTGATCAGGTCGGGGACGTCCTCCGTGAGCCAGGTGCCCATCTTGGGCCGGCCCGGTATGTCGCTGCCGTCGTAGTAGTTCTTGTCGTCCGGGTTCAGGACGGGCATGGCGACGATGAAGGGCAGGCTCTTGCCCTCCTTCGACCACTCGCTGATCGACTGCTGCAGCTTGAGGTCCGTACCCATCCAGTAGTTGACCGGATAGCCGTTGCCGCCCGGCAGCGCGATCAGCACGGGGAAGCCGCTGTTCCGGTACTTCGGGTCGTCGTACTGCTTGGGCGCCCAGACCCAGACCTTGCCCTTGAAGCCGGACTTCTTGCCGTCGAGGGTGACGACGCCGATCTTGGTGCCGTCCTGGACGGTACTGGCGACCTTGAAGTCGGCCTTCGGGCCGGTGGGCATGAGCGTGCCGGATTCGCCGGCGGAGCCGCTGCTCCCCTGGCCGAAGCTCATGGAGTCGCCCTTGTCGGAGAACAGGCCGAAGGAGCTGAGAACGGGCCAGGCGATGAGACCGAGGGCAACAGCGATGATCGCCGCCACGGCGAGCCGGCGTTTGGGTGCAGTAGCCATGCTGCCACGGTCGCTGCGCGTTCTAAGAGGGTTTCTAAGAGCCCCCGGCGCCGGGGGCTGCGCCCAGCCCCCTGTCGAAAGTGCGGGCCGGCGGTGGCTGGTCGCGCAGTTCCCCGGGGGCCGGGGGGGGGGGGGGCCCCCCCCCCCCCCGGGGGGGGGGGGCCCCCCCCCCAAAAACCCCACACCCAACAGGCGCTAGGTTGTGAG
>NZ_JBSFWU010000035.1:0-61478 GCF_053594995.1 Streptomyces sp. NPDC002536 | reverse complement strand
GCCGCGGCCACCGCGCCCGCGATGGCCGCGCAGGCCAGCACGAGCACGGGCACCGCCCCGGTGCGGCCCGTGTCGGCGCTCTGGCCGGGCCCCTTCCGGGGCCGGCGCAGCCCCTCCAGCGGGGAGTGCGCGCGGAGGCCCTGCGCGGTGGGCAGTTCGAGGGAGTAGAGGATGCCCGCGGAGGCCCCGAAGAGCCCGGCCGCGAGGTAGCAGGCGAGGGCCGGCTGGTGCACGTGGAACCAGTCGATGCCGGAGCCGAGCAGGTTCTCGAAGAGGGTGACGACGACGAGCGCGGCCGCGGCGGCGGGCAGTGCGAGGAAGGTCGTACGGAGCGACAGGCGGCGCAGCGCGTCGAGGTGGTCCGGCAGCGGGCGGACGGCCGCGCCCTCCGGCGGCGGCATGGGCAGCAGCGCGGGGGCCGCGCCGTCCTTGGCGACGGTCCACACCCGCTCGGCGATGCCGATCACGAAGGCGGTGGCCAGCAGCCAGGCAAGCGCCCGGTCGCCGGCCCAGTCGATCCAGGTGGGCGCGACGGCGAGCAGCGCGAACCGCAGCCCGTCCGCGCCGATCATGGTCCAGCGGCGGTCGAGCGGGCCGTCCGGTGCCAGGAGCGAGGACAGCGGTCCGAGCAGGACGGCGCCGGAGAGCAGCGTCGCGAGCAGCCGCGCGCCGACGACGGCGGCGAGGGCGAGCGCGGCACCGCGGTAGCCGCCGCCCAGCGCGTCCGTCTCGACGGCCGCCTGCAGCGACAGCAGCATGAGCACCAGGACGGCAAGGGCGTCTCCGGTGCTGCCTGCGGACTGGGCGGACCACAGCTTCCTGAGTGCGGGAATGCGCAGCAGGGATCGCAGGGCACGCTCGCGGGAGTCCTCGGCCAGCGCCCGTGATGCGGGGTTGACCTCTGTTGGCTGCTCGGCTCGCGTCATCCTGCCAGCCTATCCGGAGTGCCCGAATCGCCGCCGTCCGCGAACGAACGCCTGAGCGAACATCACACAGGACGTCACACGGGACGTCTTACGGACTGTCCTATGCGTGAGGGCGGTGACCGGTCACCGGTCACCGCCCTCACCCGGACTGCTCCGCCTACTCCGCGGAAGCCGACGCCGGCTCCGCCGCCGCCTTCTTCGCGGCGGCCGTGGTCTTCTTCGCCGCCGTCTTCTTGGCGGCAGCCGCCTTGGTCGTCTTCTTCGCGGCCGTCTTCTTGGCCGCGGTCTTCTTCGCCGGGGCCTTCTTGGCCGTGGTGGTCTTCTTCGCGGCCGCCTTCTTGGCGGTCTTCTTCGCCGGGGCCTTGGCGCGCTTCTCGGCCAGCAGCTCGTAACCGCGCTCCGGCGTGATCGTCTCCACGTCGTCGTCGCGCCGCAGGGTCGCGTTCGTCTCGCCGTCGGTCACGTACGGGCCGAAGCGGCCGTCCTTGACCACCACGGGACGCTCGCTGACCGGGTCGGTGCCCAGCTCCTTCAGCGGCGGCTTGGCCGCGGCCCGCCCGCGCTGCTTGGGCTGCGCGTAGATCGCCAGGGCCTCCTCCAGCGTGATGCTGAAGAGCTGGTCCTCGGTCTCCAGCGACCGCGAGTCCGTGCCCTTCTTCAGGTACGGGCCGTAGCGGCCGTTCTGCGCGGTGATCTCCACGCCCTCGGCGTCGGCGCCGACCACCCGCGGGAGGGACATCAGGCGCAGCGCGTCCTCGAGCGTCACCGTGTCGAGGGACATCGACTTGAACAGCGACGCGGTACGCGGCTTGACCGCGTTCTTGCCGGTCTTCGGGGTGCCCTCGGGGAGGATCTCGGTGACGTACGGGCCGTAGCGGCCGTCCTTGGCGACGATCTGGTGGCCCGACTCCGGGTCCTTGCCCAGCTCGAAGTCACCGCTCGGCTTGGCGAGCAGCTCCTCCGCGTACTCGACGGTGAGCTCGTCGGGCGCCAGGTCGCCGGGCACGTCCGCCCGCTGGTGGCCCTCGGAGTCCTTCTCGCCGCGCTCCACGTACGGGCCGTAGCGGCCGACGCGCAGCACGATGCCGCTGCCAACAGGGAACGAGGACACCTCGCGGGCGTCGATCGCGCCCAGGTCGGTGACCAGCTCCTTCAGCCCGCCGAGGTGGTCGCCGTCGCCGTTGCCGGCGTCGGCGGCGCCGCCCTCGGGGCCCTCGCCGAAGTAGAAGCGGCGCAGCCACGGCACGGCCTGGGCCTCACCGCGGGCGATGCGGTCGAGGTCCTCCTCCATGGAGGCGGTGAAGTCGTAGTCGACGAGCCGGCCGAAGTGCTTCTCCAGCAGGTTGACGACGGCGAAGGAGAGGAAGGACGGGACGAGCGCGGTGCCCTTCTTGAAGACGTAGCCGCGGTCGAGGATGGTGCCGATGATCGACGCGTACGTCGACGGGCGGCCGATCTCCCGCTCCTCCAGCTCCTTGACCAGCGAGGCCTCGGTGTAGCGGGCCGGGGGCTTGGTGGCGTGGCCGTCGGCGGCGATCTCCTCGGCCGTCAGCGCGTCGCCCTCGGTGACCTGCGGCAGGCGGCGCTCGCGGTCGTCCAGCTCGGCGTTCGGGTCGTCGGCGCCCTCCACGTAGGCCTTCATGAAGCCGTGGAAGGTGATGGTCTTGCCGGACGCGCTGAACTCGGCGTCCCGGCCGTCGGCCGACCGGCCGGCGATCTTGACGGTGACGGAGTTGCCGGTCGCGTCCTTCATCTGGGAGGCGACGGTCCGCTTCCAGATCAGCTCGTAGAGCCGGAACTGGTCACCGGTCAGCCCGGTCTCCGCGGGAGTGCGGAAACGATCACCCGAAGGACGGATGGCCTCGTGCGCCTCCTGGGCGTTCTTGACCTTGCCCGCGTAGGTCCGCGGCTTCTCCGGCAGGTATTCGGCGCCGTAGAGCTGGGTGACCTGCGTCCGGGCGGCGGTGACCGCCGTGTCGGAGAGCGTCGTGGAGTCCGTACGCATATAGGTGATGAAGCCGTTCTCGTACAGCTTCTGGGCCACCTGCATCGTCGCCTTGGCACCGAAGCCCAGCTTGCGCGAGGCCTCCTGCTGCAGCGTGGTGGTGCGGAACGGGGCGTACGGGGAGCGGCGGTACGGCTTGGACTCGACCGAGCGCACCGCGAAGGACGTGTCCGCGAGGGCGGCGGCCAGCGCGCGGGCGTTGGCCTCGTCCAGGTGCAGGACCTGCGCGGAATCCTTCAGCTGCCCGTTCGACCCGAAGTCGCGGCCCTGCGCGACGCGGCGGCCGTCGACCGCGCTCAGCCGTGCGGCGAAGGTGCCCGGGTCGCTGACGTCGCCGCCGCGGCCGGTGGCAAAGGTGCCGGTGAGGTCCCAGTACTCGGCGGAGCGGAAGGCGATGCGCTCGCGCTCGCGCTCGACGACGAGGCGGGTGGCGACGGACTGCACACGGCCGGCCGACAGCCGCGGCATGACCTTCTTCCACAGGACCGGCGAGACCTCGTAGCCGTAGAGGCGGTCGAGGATGCGGCGGGTCTCCTGGGCGTCGACCAGCTTCTTGTTGAGCTCGCGCGGATTGGCGACGGCGGCCTGGATCGCGTCCTTGGTGATCTCGTGGAAGACCATCCGGCGGACCGGGACCTTGGGCTTGAGCACCTCCTGGAGGTGCCAGGCGATGGCCTCGCCCTCGCGGTCCTCATCGGTGGCGAGGAAGAGCTCGTCGGACTCGGACAGCAGGTCCTTGAGCTTCTTGACCTGGTCCTTCTTGTCCGTGTTGACGACATAGATGGGCTGGAAGTCGGCGTCGACGTTCACACCCAGGCGGGCCCAGGGCTCGCCCTTGTACTTCGCCGGAACCTCGGCGGCCCCGTTCGGCAGGTCACGGATGTGCCCGACGCTCGCCTCGACGACGTATCCGGGGCCGAGGTAGCCCTTGATCGTCTTCGCCTTGGCAGGCGACTCGACGATGACGAGTCGGCGGCCGCCCTGTGCGGTCTCGCTGGTCGGGGACAACTTCGCTCTTCTTCCGGTCGACACTCGGTATGGGCGTTGCGGTGACGCTGCGGAGTGTGACGGTACATCCCGCCCCCGTGTCAAACGGAAAAAGCCCGCAACGCCACTCGAACGGTAACCCGACAAGCGTCCTGTCTGCCGCCCGGACCGTCACACGACGGGTGTGACGGTCCCATCGCGGCCACGTCGTGGCTGGTGGGAAGGGGTGCCGCGACAGTGCCCGGTGGGGTGCGTGTGGCGTTTCGCGGCAGAGGCCGGTGTCCCCGCCCGGGGGCTCGCACCGGCCCGGGCAGGTGCCCACGGACGACCGCGCGCCCCCGGCCGCACCGACAGCCTCCCGGACCCGCCGCACGCCGGACACGCAAACATGACGTGAACGCGACCCCTCCATCCCCTTGCCCCGTGAGTCGGCGCCCCTCCCGCCGCTCCTCGCCTCAGCCGTCCAGCGGAGTCAGGAACCCCTGCTCGACGAGCAGCCGGATCGAGTCCGGCGTACGGTCCCGCAGCTGCACCGGGTCCTCCCCGAGCAGCTGGGCGATGGCGTCGAGGATGCGGCCGGCGCCGAGCGATCCGTCGCACACGCCGGCAAAGCCCGCGCCGACCGTGTCCACCTTGGTGGCCCGTCGCATACCGCGGTTCTGGCGGAGCACCACGTGCTCGGGGTCCTCCGCGCCCGGCAGCCCGACCTGCTCCTGCACGACCTCCGGGGCCAGCCGGAAGCGGGTGGCCAGCAGGGCCGCGTCGTCGTGCGAGCGCAGGAAGTCCTGCCGCTCGAAGTGCGCCCGCACGGTGTCGCCCAGGGGCTGCTCGACGGGGTGCGGCCACTCCTCGGCGATCACGGACGGCTGCTCGGCACCCGTTTTGCGCAACGTGATCCAGCCAAATCCGACGCCCTTGGTCTTCCGGGCCTCGAACTCCTCCAGCCAGGCGTCGTAGCGGGCCGCGTACTCCTGCGGCGCGGTGCGGTGGTCGCCGGCGTCCCGCAGCCACAGCTCGGCGTACTGCGCGACGTCCTGCACCTCGCGCTGGACGATCCACGCGTCGCAGCCGCGCGGCACCCAGGACGCCAGCCGCTCGCGCCAGTCCTCGCCCTCCACGTGCTGCCAGTTGGCGAGCAGCTGGCAGTAACCGCCGTCGTTGAGCCAGTCGGCGGCGTGCTGGACGAGGGTGCGGCACAGGTCGTCCCCGCCCATGCCGCCGTCACGGTAGGTGAGACGGGCGCCGGGGGAGATGACGAACGGCGGGTTGGAGACGATCAGGTCGAACGTCTCGCCGGCGACCGGCTCGAAGAGGGACCCCTGGCGCAGGTCCGCCTCGGGCGCGCCGGACAGCGCCAGCGTGAGCCGCGCGATGTGCAGGGCACGGGGGTTGAGGTCGGTGGCGGTGACCCGGGTGGCGTGCTGGGAGGCGTGCAGCGCCTGGATGCCGGAGCCCGTGCCGAGGTCCAGGGCGCTCGCGACGGGCGTGCGCACCGTGATGCCGGCGAGCGTGGTGGACGCGCCGCCGACCCCGAGGACGAGCTCGGAGCGCTCCACGCCCTCCGGACCCCCGGTGCCTCCGGCGATGCCGCCCGCACCGCCGACCGCGCAGCCGAGGTCGGAGACGATCCACCAGTCCTGCCCCTCGGGGCCGCCGTACGGGCGCACGTCCACCGTCGCCCGCACGAGGTCGCCGTCCTCGCGGACCAGCCAGCCGTCGGCGAGGCAGTCGTCCACGGGGAGGGCCGCGGCGGCCTGCCCGCGGACGACCGCGCGCTGCAGGAGGAAGAGCCGGACCAGCGTCTCCAGCGGGCCGTCCCCGCGGGTGGCGCGCAGGGCGGGGACGGTTTCACTGCGGGCCAGCGCGGCGTAGGCGGGGGCGCCCAGCAGGTCGAGGAGGCCGTCGGCGGTGAAGTCGGCGGCCAGCAGGGCGTCGCGCAGTCGGGCGGTGCGCGTGGTGTCGGCGGTGGGCAGGTGCGTACTCACGGACCCATTGTCGCGGGCACCACCGACAAAAGGCGAAACCCGGGCCGGGGTGGCGGCGGAACGCCCCAACCCCGGCCCGGGAAGCGCTACTTCCCTGTCGCCTCTCGGCTACTTCTTGCTCGCCGACGGCGAGACCGAGGTCTTCTGGCAGCCGGGCTGCTTGGCCATCGCCTTGCCGACGTCGCCGGACAGCAGGGTCTTGAGCGCATCGTCGCTCTTGCCGCTGAGCTTGAGGATGTCCCCGGCGATGTTCTTGAGGCCGTCCGAGAACTTGCTCTGGTCGCCGGTGTCCAGACCGTCTATGCGCTTCTTCAACCCGGCGTACGCACCGGAGAGGTCGTTGAGGGCCTTGACCGCGTTCTTCTGGTTGGTCTCGCCGTCCTTGACGGGCGGAGCGCCGGCGCTCTGCACGGCGTTGGCAAGCGCCTTGTACGCGTCCACGTTCGTCTGGAAGGCAGCCGAATCGGTCTGCTGCATCTTCTTCGGGTCGGTCTCGTTGGCGACCGAGCCGATGGCGGTGTTGGCGTCCTGAATCTTCTTCACCTGGGGCCCCATCTGGCCACAGGCGCTCTTCGCCCAGTCGTCGAGCTTCTTGCCGTTGCCGCCGTTGTCACTGCCGCAACCGGACAGCGCCAGCACGAGTGCCGCCCCGCCGGACAGTGCAGCCGCAAGCTTCTTGTTCACCGGATTGGTCCCTTCGATGGCTCTCGGCCCCGGAACTTACACGTCCCGCTGGAAGGGGCTCCGAGCCGAGGATGCGGTTGGCACCGTTTTGCTGCTATTTGCACCACGATGTTCGTGGTGTTCGCCGCACCGCAACCCCAGAGCGTGCAGACGGGCGGCCGGGGCGCCACAGAGGCGCTCCGCCCGCCCGTATCCGCTGACTCCTGTTGTTCCTGATCCGCCCTTAGGACACCACCGCCGGGTCCACGGGCGTCTTGGCCGGCTCGGCGTTCCCGTCGTCGCCCACGACCACACCGCGCCGCTTGGAGACATACACCGCGCCGACGATGACGACGATGGCCAGCACCGCGACACCGGCCCGCAGCCCCTTGCTGGCGTCGGCCCCGTAGGTGAACTTCACCACCGCGGGGGCGATGAGCAGCGCCACCAGGTTCATCACTTTCAGCAGCGGGTTGATCGCGGGGCCCGCGGTGTCCTTGAACGGGTCACCGACCGTGTCGCCGATGACCGTCGCGGCGTGGGCCTCGCTGCCCTTGCCGCCGTGATGGCCGTCCTCGACCAGCTTCTTGGCGTTGTCCCACGCGCCGCCGGAGTTGGCCAGGAAGACCGCCATCAGGGTGCCCGTGCCGATCGCTCCCGCCAGGTACGCGCCGAGCGCGCCGACCCCGAGCGAGAAGCCGACGGCGATGGGGGCCATGACGGCGAGCAGTCCGGGAGTGGCCAGTTCGCGCAGGGCGTCCTTGGTGCAGATGTCCACCACCCGCCCGTACTCCGGCTTCTCGCTGAAGTTCATGATCCCGGGGTGTTCGCGGAACTGCCGCCGCACCTCGTAGACCACCGAACCGGCCGACCGGGACACGGCGTTGATGGCGAGCCCGGAGAAGAGGAAGACGACGGCCGCGCCGAGCACGAGCCCGACGAGGTTGTTGGGCTGCGAGATGTCCAGGTTCAGCCCCAGCGCACTGGTGTCGGCCCCCACGTCGTCGACGGCCGTCGCGATCGCGTCGCGGTACGAGCCGAACAGCGCCGAAGCGGCCAGCACCGCCGTGGCGATGGCGATGCCCTTGGTGATCGCCTTGGTGGTGTTGCCGACGGCGTCGAGGTCGGTGAGCACCTGCGCGCCCGCGCCCTCGACGTCGCCGGACATCTCGGCGATGCCCTGCGCGTTGTCGGAGACCGGCCCGAAGGTGTCCATGGCGACGATGACGCCGACGGTCGTCAGCAGCCCCGTGCCGGCGAGCGCGACGGCGAACAGCGCCAGCATGACCGACGTGCCGCCCAGCAGGAACGCGCCGTACACGCTCAGCGCGATCAGCACGGCCGAGTAGACCGCCGACTCCAGACCGACGGAGACGCCGGCGAGGACGACCGTGGCGGGACCGGTCAGCGAGGTCCTGCCGATGTCCCGGACCGGACGCCGGCTGGTCTCGGTGAAGTAGCCGGTGAGCTGCTGGATGAGGGCCGCGAGCACGATGCCGATCGCCACCGCGACGAGCGCGAGCACCCGCGGGTCGCCGCTGTGGGTGCGGATGGACTCGTCACCCAGCCCCTCCAAGTCCGCGTAGCTGGACGGGAGATAGGAGTAGACGGCCACGGCGACGAGGGCCAGCGAGATGACGGCCGAGATGAAGAAGCCGCGGTTGATCGCGGTCATCCCGCTGCGGTCGGCACGCCGCGGGGCCACCGCGAAGATGCCGGCCATGGCCGTGAGGACACCGATGGCGGGGACGAGGAGAGGGAAGGCGAGACCGCTGTTGCCGAAGGCGGCCTTGCCGAGGATGAGCGCGGCGACCAGGGTCACGGCGTACGACTCGAAGAGGTCGGCCGCCATGCCCGCGCAGTCGCCCACGTTGTCGCCCACGTTGTCCGCGATGGTGGCGGCGTTGCGCGGGTCGTCCTCGGGGATACCCTGCTCGACCTTGCCGACGAGGTCGGCCCCGACATCCGCGGCCTTGGTGAAGATGCCACCGCCGACGCGCATGAACATGGCCAGCAGCGCCGCGCCGAAGCCGAAGCCCTCCAGCACCTTGGGGGCGTCGGCCGCGTACACCAACACCACGCAGGAGGCCCCCAGCAGGCCCAGGCCGACGGTGCACATCCCGACGACCCCGCCCGTACGGAACGCGATCTTCATGGCGCGGTGGGACACCACCGTGAGGTCCTGCGCGGGCTCGCCCTCGGCAGGCGTCGCCTCACGCGCGGCAGCGGCCACCCTGACATTGCTGCGCACCGCCAGCCACATGCCGATGTAGCCGGTGGCCGCGGAGAACAGCGCGCCGACCAGGAAGAAGGCCGAACGGCCCCAGCGCTGCGTCCAGTTGTCCGCCGGAAGCAGCATGAGCAGGAAGAACACGGCCACGGCGAAGACGCCGAGGGTGCGCAACTGCCGGGCGAGGTAGGCGTTGGCGCCCTCCTGCACCGCCGCGGCGATTCTCTTCATGCTGTCGGTGCCCTCGCCTGCGGCAAGCACCTGCCGCACCAGCACCACCGCCACCACCAGTGCCGCGAGCGCCACTGCGGCGATCACCATCACCAGGGTGCGGTTGCCGCGGGTCAGTTCGACCGCGAGGTTCTGAGCCAGATTCCGATGAAAGTCCACCTGTTCAGGGGTGAAGTGCCCCGCCATTCGTCCTCCTTGACGTTTGGCACATGGGCGCGCAGCCGGACCGCGACCGCGGAACAGCCGCCACGCTCAGGCGTCCTGAGCTCAAGATGCACGGATTGTAGGGAGCATGGC
Source organism: Streptomyces sp. NPDC002536 (assembly GCF_053594995.1). Taxonomy (NCBI): domain Bacteria; kingdom Bacillati; phylum Actinomycetota; class Actinomycetes; order Kitasatosporales; family Streptomycetaceae; genus Streptomyces; species Streptomyces sp. NPDC002536. The sequence goes on along the minus strand of NZ_JBSFWU010000035.1, from coordinate 52,154 downwards.
GAGATCAAAACAGAGCGCGGCAAACGGAATGAGCCTGTACAGGACCGCGCCCCGGGGCTGCATCGCAGGACGGGCCGAAGGACGGCGGGGAACCGGGGGAGGGCGAAAATCCGCTCCCCTCCACACCTGTTCTCCCCGGTCAACACCCGGGAAGCCCGAATACGGCGGGGGCAGGACGCAGAACTCCGGCGAAAAAACGAGGCGGGACTACGACAAGCTACGACAGCGCGGGCGCCGGAGTCGTCGGCCAGCTCATCCGGATATGGCCGCCCGTCTCGTCGGCCGTCACCTCGACGTCGTCCACCAGGCCGCTGATCACGGCGAGGCCCATGTCGTCCTCGCCCTCGGCACCGCTCTCCTCCGCGGCGTGGACCGCCGCCCCGGAGCCGGCACCCACGGAACCGGCCCGCGCGGCAGCCGTGGCCTCGACGGCCACCGCATGCGGCGCGTCGTCCGCGACCTCGATCGAGAACTTCTTCTCGTCCTCGATCAGCACCACCCGGACCGGGCTCGCGATCCCATGGCTGATGTGCAGCCCGACCGCGCGCGAGCACGCCTCGCCGACGGCGAGCCGCACCTCGTCCAGCACGGCCTCGTCGACCCCGGCCCGGCGTGCCACCGCGGCCGCCACGAGCCTGGCGGTCCGGACATGCTCGGGAAGGGCACTGAAGAGCAGTTCGACGGTGGCCATGCCATCCCCCTCGGTGGTACGTGCCCTCTTTCCTGCTCCGGGAACAGGGCTGACTCGCAGAGGGACCCGGACCTGCCGGCCCGGAACCCCCGGCGCAACTGGGTCGTCGGGCGGCCGCGGACGGCCGCCCCGGCCGCCGGCGGTCACCGGGCCGCCGGCAGACCGCAGGGTCGTCAGTCGGTCGCCTGCACCGCGTCCTCGACCGAGGTGTGGATCGGGAACACCTTGGTCAGGCCGGTGATACGGAAAATCTTGAGAATGCGCTCCTGGTTGCAGACCAGCCGCAGCGAGCCCTCGTGGGCACGCACCCGCTTCAGGCCGCCGACCAGGACGCCGAGCCCGGTGGAGTCGAGGAAGTCGACACCCTCCATGTCCACGACGAGGTGATAGCTGCCGTCGTTGACCAGCTCGACCAACTGCTCACGCAGCTTGGGCGCGGTGTACACATCAATCTCGCCACCGACCCGGACAACCGTACGGTCGCCTACGGTCTCGGTCGACAGGGACAGGTCCACGGATCCTCCAGCACCTTGCTATCGAGCGGTCGCCCCCCATGGATCGGCAGCCGCGATGGCATTCAATCACTTACCGGCAGGCGTGCACGACGCCTTGGCACCATTGTCCGTCACGCCGGTGACACACTCGGTGTCGATGGCCAACGATCAACTCCCGCCGGAGGCGGGCGTACATCCCGCTCCCCGGACGGTCCTGGACCGCCTCACCGCCGGGGCAGGCCGGGCTGCACGCATCACTCATACGGAGCACTTGCCCCCTCGTCCCGGACGTCATGCGCCCTGGCCCGAGAAGATCCGGCCGGAAGTGACCGAGGCCATCCGGGCCGCCGGAATCGAGCGTCCCTGGGCCCATCAGGCGCGCACGGCCGAGCACGCCCTGCGCGGCGAGTCGGTCGTCGTGGCCACCGGCACCGCCTCCGGCAAGTCCCTCGCCTACCTCGCGCCCGTCCTCAGCACCCTGCTGGACGGCTCGGAGGCCCCCAACGGCCGGGGCACCACCGCGCTCTACCTGGCCCCCACCAAGGCCCTCGCCGCCGACCAGCGCCGCGCCGTGCGCGAGCTCGCCGCACCCCTGGGCAAGGGCGTCCGGGCCGCCGTCTACGACGGGGACACCCCCGTCGAGGAGCGCGAGTGGGTGCGCCAGTACGCCAACTACGCGCTCACCAATCCGGACATGCTCCACCGCTCGATCCTGCCCTCCCACCCCAGGTGGGCCTCCTTCCTGCGCGCCCTGCGCTACGTCGTCGTCGACGAGTGCCACACCTACCGCGGCGTCTTCGGCTCGCACGTGGCCCAGGTGCTCCGCCGGCTGCGGCGCGTCTGCGCCCGCTACGGCTCCGACCCCGTCTTCCTGCTCGCCTCCGCCACCGCCTCCGACCCCGCCACGGCGGCGACCCGGCTCACCGGCATGCCGGTCACCGGAATCACCGAGGACGCCTCACCGCGCGGCGAGCTCGTCTTCGCCCTGTGGGAGCCCCCGCTCACCGAGCTCCACGGCGAACGGGGCGCCCCCGTCCGCCGCACCGCCACCGCCGAGACCGCCGACCTGCTGACCGACCTCGCCGTCCAGGGCGTCCGCACGGTCGCCTTCGTCCGCTCCCGGCGCGGCGCCGAGCTCGTCTCCCTGATCGCCCAGGAACGCCTGGCCGCCGTGGACCGCTCCCTCCCCTCCCGCGTCGCCGCCTACCGCGGCGGCTACCTCCCCGAGGAGCGCCGGGCCATCGAGCGCTCCCTGCACACCGGCGAGCTGCTGGGCCTCTCCGCCACCTCCGCCCTGGAACTGGGCGTCGACGTCGCCGGCCTCGACGCCGTGCTCCTCTGCGGCTACCCCGGCACCCGCGCCTCCCTGTGGCAGCAGGCCGGCCGCGCAGGCCGGACGGGCCGGGGCGCCCTCGCCGTCCTGGTCGCCCGGGACGACCCCCTGGACACCTACCTCGTCCACCACCCGGAGGCGCTCTTCCGGCAGCCCGTGGAATCCACCGTGCTGGACCCGGACAACCCCTACGTCCTGGCCCCGCACCTGTGCGCCGCGGCCGCCGAACTGCCGCTCACCGAGGCCGACCTGTCGCTCTTCGGCCCCGAGACCCACAACCTCCTCTCCCAGCTGGAAGCCCGCAAGCTGCTCCGCCGCCGCGCCGCCGCCTGGCACTGGACGCGCCGCGAACGCGCCGCCGACCTCACCGACATCCGGGGCGAGGGCGGCCGCCCCGTCCAGGTCGTGGAGGAGGGCACAGGACGGCTGCTGGGCACGGTGGATGCGTCGGCCGCCCACACCACCGTCCACGAGGGCGCCGTCCACCTCCACCAGGGCCGCACCTACCTCGTCCGCCACCTCGACCTGGAGGAGTCCGTCGCCCTGGTCGAGCAGGCCGATCCGCCCTACTCGACGACCGCCCGCGACACCACGGCCGTCTCCATCCTGGAGACCACCACCGAGATCCCCTGGGGGGACGCACGGCTGTGCTTCGGCTCCGTCGAAGTCACCAACCAGGTCGTCTCCTTCCTCCGCCGCAAACTCATCACCGGCGAGGTCCTCGGCGAGTCCAAACTGGACCTGCCGCCCCGCACCCTGCGCACCCGCGCCGTGTGGTGGACCGTGACCGAGGACCAGCTCGACGAGGCCCGTATCCACCCCGAGGCCCTCGGCGGGGCCCTGCACGCCGCGGAACACGCCTCCATCGGCATGCTCCCCCTCTTCGCCACCTGCGACCGCTGGGACATCGGCGGCGTCTCCGTCCCCCTCCACCCCGACACGCTCCTGCCGACCGTCTTCGTCTACGACGGCCACCCGGGCGGCGCCGGCTTCGCCGAACGCGCCTTCCGCACCGCCACGCGCTGGCTCACCGCCACCCGCGAGGCGATCGCCTCCTGCGAGTGCGACACCGGCTGCCCGTCCTGCATCCAGTCCCCCAAGTGCGGCAACGGCAACGACCCGTTGGACAAGCGAGCCGCCATCCGGCTGCTCACCCGCCTCCTCGCAGACGCACCGGCGGAGGACGGCGGCGAGGGCACCCCGCCTCCGTCGCCGCCCGCACCGGCACCGGATCAGCCGGTGTAGGCCGCCAGGCCCTCCGCTTCCGGCGGCCCCGCACGGGAGCGGACGCGCACCCTGTACGGCCCCGCCCGGGCCTCGGCCGCCACCTCGGCGATCTCGCCGACGACGGCGCACCGCACCACCGCCGCCTGCTGGGCGGCCGCGACCTTGCGGGCGAGACCGCAGGCCGCGTCCTGGCCGAGCAGGGCGTGGTCCGCCGCCGCCAGCGCGGCCAAGTCCGCTGCACCGCCTGCCCGGTGGCGGGCCACCACGGCCTGGCCCATCGCCAGCACCGCGGCGAAGACCATGCAGAACGCCGTCGCGGCGACCGCCACCCAGACCGAGGCCATGCCCCGGTCACCGAACCGTCTCCTCCGCAAGGGCCACCGCCTCCCCGCTCACCCGGACCGCCAGCGGACCGGGGCCGGCCGCCCGGGCCTCGACCCGGACCCGCACCAGATCACCCCGGCGCTCCACCCCGATGCGGGCCCCCGCCGGTGCGGCCGACCTGGCCGCCGCGACGGCCGCGGACGACGGATCGGACCGGGCCGCGGACCTGGCCCCCGCCCTGGCCGCATCCACACACTGGATCTGTGCGGCGGCAGCCATCAACCCCCAGAGCAGAGCCATGCCGAACAGCACCAGGGTCGGCAGCACCACGGCGGCCTCCGCCGTCACATAGCCGCCGTCAGAACGGCGCATGGAGCGCCTTGCCGATCAGCGACTGCAGGGCGGAGCTGACCGCCCCACTCGTCACCACCTTGTAGAGCACTGCCGCCAGCGCACACGCTGCCAGCGTTCCCACGGCGTACTCGGCCGTAATCCTTGCTTAGTTATCGAGTCTCATTCGGTCAGCCACCCTTCATCGAGTGGCCAAATATCTCTTGCACTTGATCGTGTCTCATACCTAGTGTTCGACCATGCACTTGATCTTCTTCTCCCGGACGGACTGGGAGACATGGGGCATGGCCCAGCGCCCGTTGATCCCCGAGGGCATGCCGATCCTGATCGACGACGACCTCTGCTTCGAAGACCACGGGAGGCCGCGGCCCGCCGCGACTGCGAACCTCTGGCTGCGCGAGCTGCCGGTCAGCGGGGCCCCGTCGCCTCGAACTTGGAAGGCGTACGCGCAGGCCCTGAAGAGCTGGTTCGAGTTCCTGGCTACCGCCGGGATCCATCCCTTCGGACCCAGGGACCAGCTCCGCTCGGCACTCAGCGGCTTCGCCGAGCACCGACTGTCAGGTCCGCTGGCGGACCGGTGGGACGAGAGCACCTGGAACCAGAACATCAACACGACCGCACGCTTCTATGAGTGGGCCGCAGCCGAAGGGCACTGCGACGTGGTCCCGTTCAACTACGCCATGGCCCGGAGGTACACCGAGGCCGGCGTACAGATGACGAAGCGGAACACCGCGACACTGCGGCGAGCGAAACGTCATGTGACGTTGAAGTACTTGGAGCCGGACTTCTCCGACATGTTCGTGAAGGGCCTGGCGGGCCTTCGGCCTGATGGCGACCCCGACGATTTCCGCGGACATCACCTCGGCAGAAATGCGGCCATGGGCAAGCTCGTCATATCCAGCGGCCCCCGCGCGCAGGAGTTCACTCACCTCCTGACGTATGAATTGCCTCCGGTCCCGGCGCGGCCCACTGAGGTTCCGATCCGTTTCCCGTTGTCGGCACAGATCACCAAGGGTAAGAAGCCCCGGGAGACATGGGCGAGCTATGAGGCCCTGACGGAGATCTGGCAGTACATCGAGCTTGACCGAGTGGCGCTGACGGAGGGCCGCACCTACAGGCCCGATCCCCGGCTCGGGGAACCGTTGCTCGTAACCGATCCTGACTGGGAGGGCGGTCGGGTCAATGGCCGCCGTGTGTCCTGGCGGCGGCTGACCCTCAACGAACGACTGCGCCTGGTGACACCGGAGGGCGGCCCCGCGATCGTCGCACTGCAATCGGATGGGACCCCGTTCACCGACTGGACGACGACGTTTCGCAGGACCTCGCAACGGATCCGTCGAGACTTCGAGCCCCGATTTCCGACTGTCACCTCCCATACGCTGCGGCACACAATGGCCATGCAAACGTTGGAAATGCTCGTCAAGGGCCACTATCAGCGAGCCGCTGCCCTGATCTCCGACACCGACGAAGACGCCGCACTCGCCCTGTACCTGACGAAAGCAGAACCTCTGCTCGTCCTGCGCGATTTGCTGGGACATTCGAGTGTGACCACGACGGAAATTTATGTGCAGCGCCTGGACGTACAGCGCATCTACAAGAGCCTGTACACCGAAGTCGGCCAGGAGAGCGGACTGGCTGCTCTCGAAGCAGCTGCCGAGTTCGATGGTGAGCAGGGTGCGGAATGGTAGCTCTCCTCGATCTCGACCCGTTGCAGGTCAGATTCTCATTCCCTGACGGGTCGAATTGGACGGCGGACCTCAGCAAGACGACGAACCCGAGACTTGCCGCCGAGCTCGCGTCCGGCCTCGTGCAACTGGTGCATCCGCTCGGCAACGTGACGCGGCGCAATACCGCCGTCCGATACGCCTCAACGCTGCGCCGGATGGTCGCCAGTCTGACCGAAGCCGGCTTTCAGGGCGGAGTTGCCGACCTACGCAAGAGCCACATGCTGCCGTACTGGCTGTCGGTTGCCGGCGAGAAGGTCATGATGTCCCGGATGCTGCTCAAGGGCTGCGGCGCCATCGTTGACGAGGAACTTCGGGCCTACGTCGATGGGAAGCCCGTCAAGCGGAGGCCGATCACCAAGCCGCTTGAGCCCTACAGCGAGTCCGAGTGGCGGGCCATCGAATCGGGCCTGCGCGCGCTTGTGCAGCAGATGCTCTCCGACCACCGGGAAGCCGTTGCTCTCGCCCAGCTCGGCCCCGAGGATGCTGCGCCACGCGCCCTGAGTCGTAGGACTCTGGCCTGGCTGATGTACGAACACGGGCCGATAACCCGCGTGAAAGCGGCAAGCGTGCTGGGGGCATCGCCGGACGTATTCCGTGGGTGGGGGGCGGAATTCGATGCCATTCGTGACGCGCTGTATCCCCCGGTCTTCGCTGTGCACGCCGTCCGGAGCCTGTTCGGCGTCTACTGCGGCGTGGTCCCGGACGGCATCCGGGACCTCGGCGTGGACGACTTCACCTGGGCCGGGGACCGGACGGTGCTGATGAACTACGTCAAGCGGCGCCGTGGTCCGGAGTCGGTAAGCCTGCCGTCTCGCGCCGTGCGCCTGCTGGACCGGTGGATGGAACTATCGGCCCAGCTACGGCGGTTCACACCGAAGGAGTCGGCAGACGCCTTGTGGGTCTTCCGTGACGTGAAGGGCCACGAAAGCCTGCCTGAAGGACAGCTCGCCGTCCTCTCACCCCTCGATGTGCCTGGCAGCGGCGTCCGGCCCCGGCGGCGTCTGGCCATGACGCTCGGCCTCCGGACCGATGCCGGTGAGCCGCTGCTGCTGCACGCGGGGCGAATACGCACGACCTACCACCACTCGCTCGCGCGCCGGGGATGGACCGGCCGGACGACCATCGACCCCAACCACACCGCCCGCGTTGAGGGCGACCACTACGTATCGGCGGTTACCCCGGCCCAGGCGGACGCGGTGGAGTCGATCATCGAAGACGCTCAGGCGGACGTTCTGCGTCGAGCGCGGCCACCAGTCCTGCTCACCGAGGAGGAAGCCGCCGAGTTCGTGGCACAGCAGCCGCAGGCCGCCGCCCGCCTGGGCCTTGATCACGGAGCGATGGCCGATCTGCTCAGCGGCGAGATGGACGTGTTCACCGCCTCGTGCGCGAACCAGCTGGCCGGACTGCACGGCCCGGCGGGCAAACCCTGCCCCGCCAGACCATGGGTGTGCCTGCTGTGTCCCCTGGCGGTCTTCCTGCCCCGTCACGCGCCGAACCTGCTGCGGCTGAAGGCGTACTTCGCACGCCAGTCCCGGCAGATGACCACCGAGCAGTTCCTCGCGGTCTTCGGCCCGTACGCCGATCGGCTCGACCACGACATCCTGCCCCGCTTCCCCGCCAGCGCCCTGGACCAGGCGGCCAGTGAGGTCGCCGATACCGACGCCGAACTGCCTCTGCGTCCCGAGGAAGGAACCCAGTGAACGCCCCCGCCCGCATCCTGCACACCGCCACAGGACCGATTCCCGCCTCGCTCGCCTCCCGGTCACCGTTCGCCGGCGTGGACGTGTGTGAGGCGGCGGGCTGGGACGTCCTGCCGGGTAGTGTCCGCCCCCGGTTCGACGAGGACCTCTGGGACATGACCGGCTTGGCCAAGGTTCCCAGGACCATGCGGACGAGCAGCAAACGGTGGGACTTCGGCGCCATCACCAACCCGCGGTGGAGACTGACGGCCAAGGAGTACATCTTCGCGCTGGCCGCCCCTCACCACGAGAAGGTCCTCTCCCTGCCCAACGCTCTCCGGGACCCGTTCAAGCCCCAGTCCTGCAACCTGATGGTCTTGGAAGCGAGCCGCTGGCTGAACTTCCTGACAGCTCAGGGCATCGAAAACCTGGCAGAGGTCATGCAGGAGCACTGCGACGCCTACAAAGAGGTCCGTTCGATGCGGACCCGCCACCCGTCGCAGAACACCACACCGCTCACGCCAGGGGCATTGGTGAATGTGATCCGACCGGTCCAGGCAATGGCCCGCTACGGCGAACTGTTCACCGCCGACGCGTACGCGCCCGGCTTCACCCCCTGGGCAGGGCGGACGGCCTCCGAGGTAGCGGCCAAACGCTGGACGGAGGGGAACACCACACCGCCGGTCCCCGACGAGGTGTTCCAGCCCGCTGTGGCCGCCGCGCTCTACATCGTGGAAACGCTCGGGCCCCTCGTGGCCGCTGAGCAAAAGCTCATGTTCGAAGAGCTCCAGAAGTACAGCAAGCCCGTGAGCCAGCTCAAACAGCTCTCGGCGCGTTCCCAGGCCCTCCTGCTGGAGGTCCTGGACTGGCACGTGCGGGAGAACGTGCCCTTCACCCGGCTCGAAGAAAACCACATCAAGAAGCGGATCGGCCGGGGGTGGGACCCGAAGGACCCGCTGCTGGAGGTCAACACCAGTCACGTCAGCCAGCGGGCCTCGTACGGCTTCCTGCTGTCCACTCGCCAGCTTGAGCAGATACGTCCCGAGTGGGAGGCGGCAGTGGCCCAGGTCGGGATCATGGAGGAACTCGGCCGCAGTGCCAGCCTCGTCCCACGTCACGATGACCCCCAAGTGCTCGTGCCGTGGACGCTGCCGATCTCACGGGCGACGCTCCGGCACCTGGTGTTCGTCGTGCTGGCGGCCTGCCGCCTGCTCGTCGCCGCGCTCAGCGGCATGCGGGCCAGCGAGCTGGACGAACTCACGCACGAGTCCACCCTGCCGCCCGCCACCGTGCCCGGCGGCACCACGAGATACCGTCTGGCAAGCCGCGTGATCAAGCAGCGAGAACTCGGCGGAGTCGCGGACGAGTGGGTGGTGCTGGAACCGGCCTACCGTGCGGTCCAGCTGGCCTCACAGCTGAACAAGGCGGCGGACGACGGACGTGTCTTCCCCGTGAGTGCGATCGACTACGCCTACCAGCGCTTCCGCGAATGGGTCAACGGGACCGAGGGTCAGCGGCTCGGACTGACGCCGATCCCGTCGGGCCCGGTCAACGGCCGGATGCTCCGCCGCACGGTCTCTCTCGCGCTGGCCCACCGGCCCGGTGGCCTGCTCGCCGCCAAGATCCATCTCAAGCACCTCTCGGTCGTGACCACCGAGGGCTATGCGGCCCGGCCCGGTGGCTCCCAGGCCGCCCTTTTGGCCGAGGCGACCAAGGCCGAGAAGGAACACCACCTCCAGCTCACAGCCGACGCCTACGAGGACTACCGGGCGGGCCGGCTGCCCTCTGGACCGGGTGCCCGCGACCTGATCGCCGCCTTCGAGCACATCGACGCCGAGCTCAAAGACCACGCCCCCGGCGCCGCATCCGTGCTGGACTCGGAACGGCGCCTGGAGAACCTGCTGCGCAAGCAGGCCCAGCACCTCCACGTCCAGGCCGCGAACTACTGCTGGTTCCGGGACCCCTCCAAGGCCCTGTGCCTGAAGCTGGCAGGTACTCCCGCAGCGAAGAAGCCGCTGGCCGGGATGTGCGATGCCGCGCGCTGCCCGCAGGCTACCCACCACCCCTGTCATCTGCCGGTATGGAAGAGTCAGGCCGAAGTAACCCGCTCGTTCCTGGGCAACCCCCGGTTTCCCAAGGGTGAGAAAGCCCGTCTCAAGCCGGAGCTGGAGCGCGCTCAGCGAGTGGTGGACGGGATCACGGCGGCCGCCGGTATGACGCAAGGAGAAGGCTGACAATGCCGCGGATCAGCGAAGACACGCGGGCCCGCAACAAGCAGGCGATCCGTGCCGCGATGGACCGGCTGCTGCGGGGCGAACTGCCGCCCGGCGGCAAGTGCGACCTGAAGACGCTGGCCGCCGAAGCGGGGGTGACCCGCACCGGCTTCTACCCGAAGAAGAACCGGGACGGCACCGAGCGGCCCGGCCCGTACCAGCACTTGGCCGAGGAGTTCGAGCGGCGGCTGCGGGCCCTCCAGGACGCCGGCGAGATCGTCGACCCTCGGGCCGCGCAGATCGAGCGGCTGAAGGCGGAGAACGCCGAGCTGAAGAAGCGCGTCGCCGACCGGGACGAGGAACTGGCGAAGCTGATCGCCTTCCGGACGCAGGCGATCTCCCGGCTGGCCGCCCAGCACGACGAGATCGAGCGTCTGCGTAAGCAGGCCGCCGGGGGCGGCAACGTCCGCCAGCTTCCGTCGCCCCGACGCGGCTCGGCGCCGTACGGGTCGTGCAGCTGACGTTGCCGCCAGCCGATCCTGCTGTGCCGGGGCTTGTCTGCGGTTGCCGATCGGTCCGGCGGGGCAGAGTTGATTCCTGATGACCGGTCCGAGCGACTGTGTCTCGTTCGGACCGGCCCTTCTTCACCGCCGCCGGCAGACCTGTGCCGGTCAGATGCGGGTGGCTCCTTCCTCGGCTGCACCGCCGAGGAAGGAGGCCCACGCGTCGGGCCGGAACCGCAAGGCGGGACCGCTGCTGTCCTTGGAGTCCCGGACGGCGACGATGCCACCGGCCTCGGCGACTTCGACGCACGCTCCGTTGCCGGAGCTGTGACTGCTCTTGCGCCAGCAGGCGCCGCTCAGGTCAACCTCGTGAGCCGACTGCCTGTCGTTCGTGCTCATGTCTTCTGCATCTCCCTTGCGATGTTCTCCAGAATGGCGGGGGTCTCCTGCGGATCAGGCCCCGCGGCTCGTACGAGGTCGAAGGTCTGGATGAACTTGCGGACATCACGTTCCTTCTCCAGGTACACGTTTCCGGCGATCGAATCGACGTAGACCACGGTCGGCGCCTTCGTGCCGAACTCCAGCAGCGCGAACGTCCCGGCCATGGCCGCGTGGGCGCCCTTGGCGGTCGGCATCACCTGGATCGTCACGTTCGGCAGGGCGGCGGCATGGATGAGGTGCATGATCTGGGCCGCCATCACCTCCTTCCCGCCGACCGGCCGCCGCAGGGCGGCTTCCTCGACGACCACCCACAGCTCCAGCGGATCGGGCTTGCGGATCAGCAGATCCTGCCGCTGCATGCGGAAGCGGACCAGCCGCTCGACCTCCTCGGGCTCGCCCGGCCGCACCGCCGCGATCACGGCTCTCGCGTAGTCCTCGGTCTGCAGCAGCCCGTGGACGAATATCGGCTCGTAGGCGCGCAGGGCGACCGCGTCGGACTCCAGCCCGGCGTACGTGGCCATGCCGGACGGCAGGACTTCCTCGTAGTGGGCCCACCAGCCCTGCTGCTGGGCATCCTTGTGGATCTGCATCACGGCCTCCACCTGAGCGGGGTCCTCGACGCCGAACCAGGCGAGGAGGTCGCGCACGTCCCGGGCCTTGATCGGGGCCTGTCCGGTCTCCACTCTGCTGATCTTCGACATCGAGCACTCCAGATGTGCCGCGACGTCCTCGATCCTCTTGCCCGCGCTCTCGCGCAGCCTCCGCAGCTCGGCTCCGAGCTGACGCTTGCGTACGGTTGGTCCGCTGGCCGTGGCCATCACCCCTCCTTGACGCGCCCCCGCGTGCGGCAGGTTGCCGTACGCAAGTGTGCCCCAGCACTGCCAACTCCTACCGCCGGACGGGCGTTTGACGCCAGGCAGTGTTCACGAGGGCAGGCATATGCCCACTTGTTCCACGCACTTGCGTGAGAGAAGTGCACGGGGCCATTCTGAGGGCGCTTCACGATCCGTAGCCCGGCTGTCGCTGATCGTCGGTGGCTGGCGTGCGCGCGGATTCCGCCTCGGACGGAAGGAGCCCCGGTCATGCACGCGGTGCCAGGCCAACGGCGCGAACGACCGAAGGACGAAGCCGACGGCGCCCCGGCGGCGGTGATAGACCGCTCGCTGCACTTCTCCGTCCCGACCCTCCCGGGTGCCGTGCCGGCCGCCCGCCGCGAAGTCGCCGCCCAGCTCGGTCTGTGGGGACTGCGGCCCGAGGCCGCCGTGGTGGAGACCGCTGTGCTCGCCGTCAGCGAGCTGGTCACCAACACCGTCCGGCATGCCGCCGAAGTCTCCTCCCGGGCGGACGTCCACCTCGGCATGGACCGACGGCACCTGATGGTCGCGGTCCACGACCGCGATCCGCGGATGCCCCGTCGGCCGGAGACTCCGCACCTCGACGGCAGCGGGGGCTGGGGCCTGCGTCTGGTCGAGGCCCTGGCCACGGGGGCGGGCGGCAGAACCAGCATCCCCCGTGATCCGGACGGGGGCGGCAAGACCGTCACGGTCCTGCTGCCGCTGTAGTGCACGTCGGCGGGCGGCGGCATGTTCCCGCAGAGGCGTCGCCGCCCGCCGAGCCGCACCCTGCCCTGCCCAGGGGTGCGGCAGGCGCCGTTGTCTCCTCCCCGAGACGGCGCCGTCGGCGGGCCCGGCCCCCAGGGGCCGGGCCCGCCCCAGGACATCCCGGCATTCCCTCTCGGCCATGGAGGCTCGGTGACCGCACTGCCCGCAACCGTCCCTGCCGCACTCGTCCCCCACGCGCTGACGGTCCGGCCCGGCGGCCCGCTGACCGGCGTCGTCGCGGTGGACGGATCGAAGAACGCCTGCCTGCCCCTGCTGGCCGCCGCCGCGGCCACCGGACGCCACGTCAAGCTCAGCAACGTGCCCGCGAGCGCGGACGTCCAGCAGATGCTGGCCCTGCTCCAGCAGACCGGCTTCCGCGTCTCCTATCCGGTCGGCGAACCCGGCAGCCTGATCCTGTGGCCCGGCACCTTCGGCCCGGATGCCCCGGACCTGGCCGACGCCGCCCGCATCCGGGCCTCCTACTACCTGGTGCCCGCCCTCCTGGCCGTGCACGGCTCCGCGCGGCTGCCGTGGCCCGGGGGCTGCCGGGTCGGTGACCGGGGCATGGACGAGCACTTGCGGGTGTACGAGGCCTTCGGCGACACCGTGCAGCGCGACGATCAGCACTACACCGTCGCCGCGTCCAGCCGGAGGCTCGGCACGGTCAAACTCGACCTCCCTTTCCGCTCACGCGGGGCGAGCATCGCCGCCGTGCTCCGGGCTGTCGTCGCCGAATGCCGCCTGATCCTGGGCAACCCGAACCTCTCCCCTGAGACGACCACCCTCCTGGCCTCCCTCCAGGAAGCGGGCTGGGACGCTCACGCCAGCGAGGAGAAGATCACCCTCGGCCCGCCGACGGACAGCACGGGCGGCAGCCTTAACTGGTGGGTACCCGGTGACAAGATCGAGGCGGGCACCCTGGCCTGTGCCATCGCGGCCACCGGCGGTACCGGGCGGATCGAGGGCCTGCGCGGTCCGGACGTCCGGCTGCTGGCCGACTTACTCACCCGGGCCGGCATCCCGGTCGCCGTCGCCCCCGACGCCATCGGCGTGCACCCCGCCACCCAGCTGACCGGCCGCCCGCTGCGGGCGATCGCCTCCCTCGCCCCGAACGGCCTGGACGCCGACTTCGAACCCGCACTGATGGCCCTCGCGCTGGGCCTGCCGGGCACCCACTTGTTCGGCGACTCCATCAACCCCGGCCGCCACGGCAACCTCCTGCCGCAGTTCGCCCGGCTCGGCGCCCACATCGACGAGCTGTCCCCGACCCAGTGCCGCCTGACCGGCCCGCAGCGGCTGACCGGCGCCATGGTGGAGGCCGCCGACATCCGCACCGGCTCCGCGCTGCTGATCGCCGCCCTCACCGCCCGGGGCGTCACCACGCTGACCAACCTGGACCAACTGCGACGGGGGCACGCGGACCTGCCCGGCAAGCTCCGCGCGCTGGGCGCCGGCATCGCCGAGGTCGCCCCATGACGTCCGTACGCGTGCTGGAGCGAATCGTGGCCACGACCGACTTCCACTCCGCCTTCGATCGGGCCGACGGCATGCTCGCCCGCCTCCACCAGGCCCGGCCCACGTCGTTGATCGCGGACTGCGGCGACTTCTTCGAGGGCAGCGGCTACTACCGGCTCGCGGGCGGTGCCATCGAACGGGCCGTGCTCGCCGGGCTCTACGACGTGCTCGCCCCCGGCAACCACGGCTGGCCCCACCATTTCGAGCCCGGCCTCCGCCCGCTGACGGTCTGCGCGAACGCCGTCGATGACGCCAGCGGGCAGCCGCTCTTCCGCCGCCTGCGGACCTTCCGCATCGGCGGTCGGCGCGTGGCCGTCACCGCCGTCATCGGCCCGGACGCCTTCCTGGACATCCCCGCCCACCAGCGCCAGGGGCAGCGGGTCACCGATCCGGTGCGTGCTCTACGGGAGCTGATGCTGGCTCATCACCACGAGGCCGACGCCTGGATGCTGCTGTCGCACTCCGGCTTCGAGCAGGACCTGGCCCTGGCCGCCGAGTGCCCGTTCCTGGACATCATCTTCGCCGGGCACTGCCACAGCGACCACTACGCGCCCGAGCCGGTCGGCGACACCCTCGTCGTCAAGGGCGGCGAGCTCGGCGCCGGATACGCGCTGGCCGAACCGGTCGGCGCCGGCTGGGCCGCCCACACCTGCACCTTCCCCACCGGCACGGGCACCGTCCCACACGATCTGGTCCCCGTCGCCCGGCAGATCAGCGCCGTGCGCGAGAAGCTGACCGCCCCGCTGGGGCTCACCGCCGATGCCCACCGCGGAACGGTGCCCGACCGGCACCAGATCCTGGCCGAGGTCGCTCTGCGGCTCCGGAGCGGGCTGGGGGCCGACGCGGTGATCCTCAACGACACCGTGCTGCGGCCCCGGCAACTGGGCATGGTGCTGACCTTCGGGGATCTGCTGGCCATCGAGCCGTTCGCCAACCAGCTCGCCTATGCGCGTATCCCCGGCGCCTACCTCCACGATCCCGGCGGCTTGACCGCCTACCTGACCGCGAGGGTCGGCCCGCTCGTCACCGCACCGGACCCGCTGCCGACCGGGCTTCGCACCGTGCTGACCACGGACTTCCTGGCGGGCAACTTCCTCGGCGACCACACCCGCCGGGCCGGGATGTCCCTGGGCCAGGCCGTCCGCCACGTCCTGACGGGTTCCCCCTCCACCTTCCAGTGAGCGAAAGGCCCCTTGCCGTGATCCTGACCGGACCCGAGATCACCGCTGCCGCCTTGGACGGGCGGCTGCGGATCGACCCCTTCGACGCGGACCAGGTCAACCCGAACAGCTACAACGTCCGCCTCGGCACCACCCTGGCCACCTACACCGCACCCGTCATCGACGCCCACCGCCCCAACCCCACCACGACGATCACCATCGGAGGCGACGGCTACGTTCTTGAGCCCGGCGAGCTCTACCTCGGCCACACCTTCGAGCAGATCGGCTCCGACCTGTTCGTGCCGCTGCTGTTCGGCCGCTCCAGCGTCGGCCGGCTCGGCCTGTTCGTCGAGATCACCGCCCCGATCGGCGACATCGGCTTCCACGGCCAGTGGACCTTGATGCTCACCCCCGTCCGCCCTTTGCGCGTGTACGCGGGGATGGAGATCGGACAGGTCATGTTCTTCGTGGCCACCGGAGCCGTGGACCTCTACGCGGGCAAGTACCAGGGCTCCCTCGGCCCCCAGCCCTCCCGGGCCTGGCAGGACCTGATCCCGGCCCAGGCGGCGGCCTCATGATCCTCACCGGACCCGCCATCGCCGCGGCCGTCGCCGCGCGCGAGATCAGCATCGACCCCTTCGAGGCGGACCGGCTCTCCCCGAACGCGTACGACTGGCGCCTGGGCGAGACCTTACGGATCTGCGACGGCGACCTCGACGCCGCCCGCCCCACCGCCTTCACCGAAGCCACCATCCCGGCCGCCGGGACCGTGCTCGAGCCCGGAGTGCTCTACCTCGGGATGACGTACGAGCGGACCGGCTCGGAGACGTACGCGCAGATGCTCAACGGCGACCGCACCACCGGCTCGCTGGGCATCTGGGTGCACGTCTCCGCGCCACTGGGCCACGTCGGACACGCCATCCGCTGGACCCTGGAGATCCGCGCCGCCAAACCGGTGCGGGTCTACCCGAAGATGACCTTCGGCAAGCTCATCTTCCTCGCCACCGCGGGCGACCGCGCCAGCTACCAGCGGCCCGAGTCGAAGTACGCGGCCACCGAGGGCATCGACATCTCCCGCCTCTACACCGAGCTCGCCGGAGGCCCTCGATGACCACCGCCCCCGGCCCGCTGGTGGCCACCGTCCTCGACCTGCCCGCTGGCAGCCCCGGCGGCAGCGTCGAGCTTTTCCTCGACCTCTACACCGGCCCCGCCCCGCTGGTCCCGGCCCGGCCCTTCATGCTGGCCCCTCTCGGCCGCCGCCCCCGGCGGCCCACCGGGCTCGGCCTGCTGCCGGTCGTCGGCAAGTGCCTGGACGGCCCGGCCTTCCATCGCTACGTCGCCGCCCTCGAGCGGGCCCTGACCGAGGCCATCGACCCGGACGAGGTCGGCGTCCTGCACCTCCAGCACCTGGCCTTCGGCGCCACCCCCGCGCTGATCCGGGCCCTGCCCGAGCATCCGCGGATCGCGCTGGTGCACGGCACCGATCTGCTGTTCGCCGAAGCTCACCGCGACCAGCACCAGGTCCTGACCGACACCGTCCGGCTCGCCGACGCCATCGTCGTGCCGACACCGGCCATGGCCGACCGGCTCCTGCGGACCGCTCCCGCCGCCGACCGCACGAAGGTCACCCACATCCCCTGGGGCGTCCCTGACCGGCTCATCCACCGTCCGCCACGCAGATCGCCCCGGGCGTCCGGCGGCCCGTTCCGGCTGCTGTTCGCCGGGCGGCTCACCCCGGAGAAGGGGGCGGAGAACCTGCTGTGGGCTCTCGCGGCCGTCACCGGCGTCGAGCTGAGCATCGCCGCCCCGCAGGATCAGTTCCATACCCTCGCCCGCGTCATACGGCGGTCCGGGGTCAAGGTCCGCTACCTCGGCTGGCTCCGCCGACCGCAGCTGTGGCGGGCCTTCGCCGACCACGACCTGCTCGTCATGCCGTCCACCATCCTCGAAGCCATGGGTCTGGTCGCCCTTGAGGCCCAAGCCTGCGGCCTGCCCGTGCTCTACCAGCCCGTCCCCGGC
The DNA here is from genome assembly GCF_053594995.1 of Streptomyces sp. NPDC002536. NCBI lineage: Bacteria > Bacillati > Actinomycetota > Actinomycetes > Kitasatosporales > Streptomycetaceae > Streptomyces > Streptomyces sp. NPDC002536. Next base: position 34,876 of record NZ_JBSFWU010000035.1, on the reverse strand, counting down.
CTGGCCGAGACGCTCGCCGTCTCCGGCACCAGCACCGACTTCACCCGCCCCGCAGCTCTCGCCCGCGACGTCGACCAGCTCCGCACCACCCCGGGGCTGCTGGCGGCCCTGCGGCAGGCCGGGCGGGCCAACGCGGCCCGCTACCCGCTCAGCGCCACCGCCAAGGCCCTGTCCGAACTCGGCCACCGGATCAGCTGACGCCTCCCGCCACGTTCCCCCGCCGGGCCTGGCCACGTCACTACGCTGACGAGCCGGGCCCGCACCACGACATCGGAGATGTTCATGGAAGACCGCACCGACCGGATCAAGCAGCTCGTGGCGGACGGCGTCCGCGACCAGGTCTACCCCGGTGCGGTGTGGGCCATCGGCGACGCCGCAGGCATGAAGGCCGGAGGCACCGCCGGCGCCCTCGATCCCGCCGAGCCGGACGTCCCCATGCGGCCGGACACGGTCTTCGACGTCGCCAGCCTCACCAAGATCCTCGCCGTCTGGTCCACCATCGGCGCCCTCTGGGAAGACGGCGCCCTCCCCCTCGACGAGCCCCTTGAAGGCTTCTGGACCGAAGTCGCCGGCCACCCGCTCGGCCAGGCCACCGCTCGGCAGTTGCTGACCCACACCGCCGGTGTTCCGCTGCGGGCCCAGCTGAAGAACCTCTACGGCACCGACCCCGCCGCCATCCGCGCGGGCGTCCTGCACGAGGCCCTGCACCGGCCGCCCGGCGAAGCCGTCGAGTACACCGACCGGGCCGCCCTCATCCTCGGCTACCTCGCCGAACACCTCTCCGGCCAGAGGCTCGACCAGCTCGCCCACACCCGCATCTGGCAGCCGCTCGGCATGGCCAACACCCGCTTCGGACCGCTCCCGGCCGACCCGGCCACCCGCTGTGCCCCCACCGAGCTCGACGAAGACACCGGCCGCCATCTCAAGGGCACCGCCCACGACTTCTCCGCCCGCCTCCTCGGCGGCGTCTGCGGCATCGCCGGAACGTTCTCCGTCCTCGACGACCTCGCCCGCTTCCTGCGGTACATGCTCGACCCCGCCACCGCCCCCGCGGCACCCGGGTTCGGGCCGAACTGGGTCGAGGAGTCCCTGACCGTCCAGACAGGAGCCCTGGAGCCCGTACGCGGCCTCTTCTGGCATCCCGCCCCCGGCACTGACCCCGCGGACCGCACCTACGTCCACTACGGCTTCACCGGCACCGGCATGTGGATCTCCCCCAAGCAGGGGGCCTGGGCCGTGCTGCTGACGAACAAGCTCTACTACACCCGCGATCGTCAGCCCCTCACGGACATCCGCAACGCGTACCGCCGCCTGGTCTTTGGCTGACGTCTCCGAAGGCTCCACTCGCCACCATGAAGCGCGTGGCGCTGAGCACAGCTTCTCGGCTGGTGTCTCCGTAACGCGTTGCCGTAACGCGGGACGTCTTCAACACCGAACGATATGTTCGGCTTGACGGACGATTCGTTCTGGTGCACCCTTCTGATCATGACTTCAGCGACCCAGAACAGCGACGGCAGCTCGGCGGCTGCGCGGAAGCGGGTCGACGCTGCACGTCAGACACGTCCGGCGGAGCTCGTCGCAGAAGCCCACAAACTGTACGAACTGGCGGACGCCCTCCTGCAACAAGCCGTCGTTGCGGAGCGAGCCCTGAACACGTCCTGGGAAGCCATCGGACAAGAGCTCGGCGTCACGAAATCCACCGCTCACAGCCGGTACTCATCGGCGATCACCACCGCCGCCCGCCGTCGGGAAGGCCGCTCCCCGAAGGAGCCCAAGGAAGTACGAGCGCTCGAAGTGCTGGAAGACTCTTGGGACCGGGTGGCGACCCTGGCCCGGAAACACACGGCCCGGCGGACAATCCACGCTCTCGCCACCGACGAGATCACCAGCACAGAACTCGTTGCGCATCTGCGCGAATTGGCCAACACGCCTCTCACGAACACCGAGGCGAGCGTGACACTGACGGCGGCAGACATGCAGCGGATCAAGGAAGCGGCTGCGTCCGTCGGCGACCGGAGGGAACTGGAAGCCCAGTTCTGGGACAAGGTGTCGTATGGCCCGTCCCTCGACGTGAAGTCGTCCGTGCAGAACGAGGCGGCACGTCCACTCACCGGTCGACTCGCGGCAACTCAGGCCGAACCGTCGCCCCCGTCAGGGGTAATCGCCCGACTTGAAGAGCGCATCGCTCACCTGGAAGGCGAGATGGCCGCCGTCACTCAACTGCTCGCAGGGGAAAACGACAGCCGCAGCCCGCGTGGCCCGTACTACGTCTCTCCCACGAAATTGAAGCACTACGAGGACCGGGAGACACGGAGACGGGCTCGGGAGATTCCTGTCGTCCGTCGGCGCGTCGAGAACCAGCCTCCCGAGCTGGAGTAGCGCCGCACACGCTTCCGCCGACCCCTGAGCGCAACCTCTCACAGCAACACCGGGGGCCGGCGGATGATCACACACCCGATTCACATCAGGAGGGCAACCATGTCCAGTATGCAGGCCCGTGCCACCCAGGGCGACGGGCCGGACCGGCCGCGCATCATCCTGCTGGCGCTGGCCACCGGATACGTGGCCGGCTACGGAGCGGCCTACGGCATCAGCAGCACGCCCACCGCCCTCGGGGAAGCCATGATCGCCACCGTCACCTGGCTGTTCTACCAGCAGAACAAGTAACCGCACCCCGCTCGGCACACCTGGGTGGCTCCAACCTCGTCGGAGCCACCCAGGCCCGCGCCGACCGCGCGGGAGATGATCGCGGCCTCCGCCGTCACCTGCTCCCCGGAGGAAACCGCTGCCCTCGCTGAGGTTCGTAGCGATGGGGAACCTGCAAGGCCGATAGGGGTCAGTTGGCCGCAGCGAGCGGGAACTTGAGGGATCACAGCTGACTACGCGCGGGCGGCAAAAACACGGGCAAGGACCGAGTTGGCTGCCCTATGGTCCGTGCATGGAGTCGCCAGTTACGTTCGAGCGTCTGTTACTCGGGGCGCAGCACTTCGCGCACCTCGCTATGGATGCGCACGCGCGGGAGCAGATGGAACTCTTCCTCCTTGAGGCCGGCGTCAGCGTCGAGCGCCTGGCAAAGGCGGTGCTCGTGCGTGTCCACCCGACGCTCCTCGTCGAGATGTCGGGCAGAGACGATGTCCTGCTTCATCTTGCCGGGGCCACCGAGATGCCCAGCAAACTACGCACTATCGGGGCAAAACCTGCAATCGCACGGTTACGGACGATGAAGGTGCTGCCGCCGTCCGGGGCTGATCTGGACACCCTCATCGAGCTACGCAACGGTGTCGCTCATCTCATGACCAGCGATCCGGAAGACTACCTGGGCCCCTTCGTTGAGACGATCTGCAGGCTGCTCGATCACCTAGGTCAGGGCCGGGAGGAGTTTTGGGGGCCCTGGTCCGGCGTCGTGCGTGTGACCTTGGACGACAGAATCGACCAGGTGCAGAAGGCTGTACACCTGCGCGTGGAGCAAGCCGGGCTCAGAGCCCAAGCACGCTTCGCGGACATGCCCGAAGGGACGGTTGAGAATCTCGCCAAGCTGGTCGCGCAAAGGGGCCTGATCGTCGTGGAGGTGGGGCCGACGGAGGTCCTCTTTCAGGGCCTGACACGCTGCCCGGCCTGTGACACCGAGGCTGCGGCGATGTTCTTGAAGGCATCCAGTGAATCGATGCTGTTCGAGATGGACCTCGGGGTCGAAGGGCTTCTCTGCGGGATATGCGGACTGCATCTGGCCAGTGGAGAAGAGGCCGCGGTAGCTGGTCTACCCACGACTGTGCGTTACGAGGTCGAGGACCTCGCCAAGCTGGCCATGGACGTCCCCCGCCGCTTTCTCGGGCCTCGCACTCTGGACCTCTATCTGAAGGCGGTGCTCGCGAGACCAGACAGTTTCTGACCCTCAGAGGGTCGGGGAGCCCTCCATGCTCAGTCGATGGCACCGCATCGCCGCCCTCACCTCATCTGGCAGCGCCCATGGAAACGTCGCAGCTGAGCACTTTCCTTCAGATGAGGCTCTCGGCACGTCTCAGGAAACGTCCCGGCACAGCGTTTTCCTTTAACGAGGCTTCAAGCAAGCCCGTGACCTGCAAGGATGCCGAGCACCGATTGTCAGTGGCCCTGTGTACCCTCCCGCGGTGATCATCGACCGAAATGCCGCCGTCGTACCACCACGATTCGCCGACAAGACGCTCCGACAAGTCATGGGCGAGCTGATCGGCCGTGCCGACGACGGCGACCTGCTGGCCAGCTTCCTGTGGGTGCGCGAAGGAGAGATCGCGCTGGAGATCCACAAGTACCTGGAAGAGCTCCGCGATAGAACCCAGCGCGAGCTGGAGCACGCCGAGAAGCGCAGCGAGATCGACGACTACAGCAGCATGCCACTCGACGACTACTACGCCGATATCGCTTCGGACACGGCGAGAAGTATGAGGGCACACCTCAAGGACGCACTCCTCTACTGCGAGCACTCCGAAAGAATTTGGCGCAAGATGGGCGAGGACTTCGGCAGGTCCAAGGACATACGCAAGCGCTATACCCCTGGCGTCGAGAGCGCACCGTCACCGCTTGAGAAGCTGATGAAGTTCTTCGACGCGCACATGGACGCACACGCGCGCGTGGACGGCACGTTGGCCGACGACCGTAACCGGACACACGCCCTTGCTCTGCAGGAATCGCAGATGCAGGCATTCCGGCACAGCGATGAAGCCTTCACCCTGGACGAGTTCCGCACGATGTACCACACCGACTTCGAGCTCACCATCGCCGCCCTGGTCAAGCGAGACGGATACACGATCGTGCAGTCCCGCGGAGGAGCCGGCGACCTGGGCGCCGACGTCATCGCGATCGATCCTCACGGAACGCGGATCGTCGTCCAGTGCAAGCACACACGCGGCCGCCGCACCATCGGCTCCCCCGACCTTCAGCGGCTCAACGGCACCGCCCGGCAGGTCCACCAGGCCGACGTCGTCATCGCCGTCACCAACGGCACCTACTCCGCGCCCGCACGGTGGTTCGCCCGCTCCCAGAACATCACCCTCATAGACAGGAGCACTCTGGAAGACTGGGCCACATGGGGACTCCCGTTGCCCGACGTTCTCAAGCGCACCTACTGAGAACGCCAGGCACGTGACCCTCATCACCTGGCAGTCCGCTGAAAGGGACACAGTGGAGCACACACGCTCGACATCTACTGAGAGACGAGCCCCCGCGTAAAGCGACACGGTCTGTGTGGGACACGGCAAGTGCAACGACACCGGCCGTGGTCATGCCTGCCTCGGCCGCCGTCTTCATCCGTGCCCAACGCCGTGACCACCACGACATCACCATGACTGTGTCCTCCTCGATTTCCGCCCTGCTCGGGCGTGTTGTCGTTCCGACGTGTTGCTGCACTGTCCTGTGCGTGTTGCGTGCTGCTTATGGTGTGTTGAGTTGCTTGCAGCTGATCTGCCCTGTGTACTCCGGGCCGTTGCCTCCAGCCGCCCGCTCTGTCCCCGCCCGATCCCTCGACGCCCGCGTCAACTCCCCTTCATGAGCCCGCCGGCCAGCCCGTACACCACGGGCACCACGCCGACCGAGAGGAAGGCGGGCAGAAAGCACAGCCCCAGCGGTGCCGTGGCCAGGACGCCCGCCCGGCGGGCGCGTATGCCGGCCTCGCGGGTCCGGGCTGCACGCAACTGGGCCGCCAGTCGTGACATCGGCTCCACGGCGGGCACGCCCGTCGCCTGGGCGCGCTCCATGCAACGCGCCAGCCCTCCGGCACCGGGAAGGCTCCCCAGGCGCCCCCAGGCCACCTCCGGGTCCCCACCCAGCCGCACCTCCGCAGCCGTCCGGGCGAGCCGTTCGCCCACCGGGCCGCCCAGGGACGCCCCGACGGCCTCCGCAGCCTCGCGAGGCCCTGCACCGGCGGCGAGGCAGGCGGCCAAGAGATCGGCTGCGAGGGGAAGTTGCTGCGCAACCTCCTCTGCCGACGCCTCATGCCCCGCAGACCACCGGGCGCGCCTCCGCCACCGCCACACGCCGTATGACACAGCGACGCCCGTCACGCATCCGGCAACACCTCCGAGGAGGATGAGCACGACAACTCCCGCACCCGCTGCGAGAAGCCCGTCACCCGTCGCCGCCTGCTGCGCATGACTCCGCATGCGGGCAACGGCACTTGCCCTGGGGCCGGATCCCCACAACGACGCCACCCGGCGGCGCACTGCACGTCTGCCGCGGATCCCGTTCACCAGCGCGCCGGCCGCGACTGCGGCCATGCCCAACAGAATCGCAACTGCCGCGCACAGGAGCAGGGCGGCAAGCGGGGCCACCAGCCCCAGCCTGCGGACGACTTCACCGATCACGTCTTCACCGGTCGCACCTTCGCCGATCACGCCTTTGCCGATCACGCGCGACCGCCTCCCCCGGACTCCCCGGCGGCGGACCGGACAATGCGCCCCGTCCACACGAGCCCCGCCCACTCCAGCAGTCCCCCGAGCACCAGGCAGCCGAGCCCGGCCGGGGTGTGCAACAGCACCCGCAGCGGGGCCGCCCCCAGCGCAGTCCCCATGAGAAGGGCGAGCACCGGGAGGACGGCGAGCATCACCGCGGTCGATCTCGTCCCCGCCAACTGGGCCTGGAGTTCCTCCCTCTGGTCCCGTTCGGCAGCGAGGGCCGCAGCCACCCGCTCCAGCCCGGAGGCGAGCCCCGCTCCCCCGTCGACCGCGACCCGCCAGCAGGCGGCCACACCGTTCAGCCCCTGCGTCCCCGGACCGCTCCCGGCCTTTCGCAGGGCCGCCGGGACGTCCCCGCCGAACCTCGCGGCCGCGGGCACCCCTGCCCAACCCGGCCCGAGATCCTCATGACCGGCTTCCGCCACGGCCTCGCCGGGCTGTCTTCCGGCCCGCAGATCGCCCGCGACGGTCCCGCACAGATCGATCACGGCGGCTTCCCGCGCCTCCCGTTCACGCTGCCGGGCACGAGCAGCGAGCCACCGCCGCACCAGGGGCACCGCCAACACCCCGGCCGGCAGAGGCAGTACGGAATGCCCCAGCAGGGCCACCAGGCAGCCGAGCGGCAGGCACACCCACTCGCGCCGCTCCTGCCACGCCCGGCGCAGGCGCCTTTCTCCTTCGCGAAACCACACACGAAGCCACAGCCGCGGGGCGGGCCCTTGCACTCCGGCCGTTCCGGCGCCTGCGAAGAGGAGCCTGGCGCGGCGCACTTCCCGGCCCGGCCGCGACAGCGCTCCGGCGGCCACTGCCGCGCAGATCAGCGCCGCGCACCAGGACACGACCTGCGGCGACACCCCGGCGGCGGTCATGGCGCACCCCCGCCGCGCTCGCACAGCTCCGCCAGCCTGGCCCATCCCGGCGCCCGTTCGAACTCATCAGCGCCCCATACGGCTGCGGGGACGGTCGTCACGAAGCCGTTCCGATCCCGGTCGAGAACGTGCACCTCTGCGACCCTCCTGCGCCCGCGGCGGTCGCGCGCCAGGTGGATCACCACCGACAGCGCAGCCGCCAACTGGCTGTGCAGCGCCGCCCGGTCGAGTCCCGCCGTCGATCCCAGCGCTTCCAGCCGGGCGGGCACGTCGGAGGCAGCGTTGGCGTGCACCGTTCCGCATCCCCCTTCGTGGCCGGTGTTGAGTGCGGCAAGGAGGTCCAGCACCTCGGCTCCGCGCACCTCTCCGACGACCAGGCGGTCCGGGCGCATCCGCAGCGCCTGGCGCACCAGGTCCCGCAAGGTGACCTGTCCGGTGCCCTCCTGGTTCGCCGGGCGGCTCTCCAGACGAACCACGTGAGGGTGATCCGGGCGCAGTTCGGCCGAGTCCTCGGTGAGCACGATGCGTTCGTCCGGTGCGACCAGCCCGAGCAGGGTGGACAGCAGCGTGGTCTTCCCGCTGCCCGTGCCCCCGCTGATCACGAACGACAGCCGGGCGGCCAACACGGCCCGCAGCAACCGCTGTCCGCCGGGCGGAACCGTCCCCGCGGCCACCAGCTCGTCCAGGGAGAAGGCGCGGGGCCGTACGACGCGCAGCGACAGGCAAGTCGATCCGACGGCCACCGGCGGCAGCACCGCGTGGAGCCGGGTGCCGTCGGGCAGGCGGGCGTCCACCCAGGGTCGGGCGTCGTCCAGGCGGCGCCCGGCGATGGCGGCGAGCCGCTGCGCGAGTCTGCGCACCGCTGCCGCGTCGGGGAAGGCCACCCCGGTCCGTTCCAGGCCTGCTCCGCGGTCCACCCACACCCGGTCGGGTGCGGTGACCAGCACATCGGTCACGTCGGGTGCGGCGAGGAGGGGTTCCAGCGGTCCGGCACCGGTCAGCTCGGAGCGCAACCGGTCGGCGGCACCGAGCACTTCGGCGTCGCCGAGCAGCCGCCCCTCACGTCGCAGGGCTTCCGCGACCCGGGCGGGGGTGGGCTCCAGCCCGCTCTCCGCCAGCCGCAGCCGTACGGCGTCCAGCAGGGCGCCCTTCATACCGGCACACCTCCGTCACCGATCTGCACCGCGTCCCAGAACCGCGCGCAGAAGCGGGCCAGCGGGCCGCGCGTGCCGCCGCCTGGAGGCCTGCCGGAGACCAGGGCCTGTGACAGGCCGGGCTCGGGCGGCAGTTCACCGGCCAGGCGGAGGCCGAGCAGGCGCGCGATCTCGTCCCCGTCGAGTCCGGAGCCGAACGGGCCGCGTGCCACGGCCCGGAGGTCGTCCAGCACCATGCCCACCGTCGCCGCCACGCTCCGGGCCGCGGCGACGGCACGCAGCTCCGCGGGCACCACGAGCAGCCCCACGTCGAGCTGTTCGAGGGCTGCGAGGGCGGTGTCGTCCAATCGGCGCGGCAGATCGACGACCACCGCCCCACCGCGCCGCCGGGCCGCGGCGAGCACGGCCCGCATCGCGTCGGGCGGGACCGCCGTGCAGTCGCCCCTGTCCCAGCTCAGCACCCGCAAGGTGTGCATCTCGGGCAGTGCCTCCTCCAGCGCCTGGCCCGCCACCCTGCCCCGCGAGTCGGCGAAGGCGGGCCAGCGGAGACCCTCCGCCCCCTCCCCTCCGAGCAGCACGTCGAGCCCGCCGCCCAGCGGATCGCCGTCGATCAGCATGGTGCGCAGCCCCGCGCGGGCAGCGGCGAGGGCCAAGGCGCAGGACAGAGTGCTGGCCCCGGCGCCTCCTCTGCCGCCGATGACCCCCACCGTGAACGCGGCGCGTCCCACGCCCTCCACGGCATCGGCGATCCTGTCGACGAGCCATCTCTCGCCGTCGGGCAGCAGCAGCACCTCGCAGGCGCCGATCCCGACGGCCCGCTGCCAGACGCCCGGATCGTCCATGTCCTTGCCGACGAGCACCACCGCGTCCCTCCGGCCGACGGCGCCGAGCCGACCGACGCAGTCGTCGCCGACCAGGACGAGCGGCGCGGAATCCCAACTCGCCCTGCGCGCGGGCGTTCCATGGGCGACCTCGGGAACGGCCCCGGCAGCGGCACACAGCCGCAGCAGGTCGTCGAGCAGTCCTTCGTCCTCCGTGACGATCAGCGGCCCGTTCTGTCTGCCGGGCATGGAAGCGTGCCAATCGGATGTACGGGATCCGGTCACGGTGCCCTCCCCTCTCACTACGCGCTCTCGCATCCGCGGGCATCGCGGAAGTCGCGGGGAATCACCGTGCAGCGAACCGGGAAATCGTGTGGATCTTGGTCAAAAACTGTGGACAACTCAGCGGATGTGAATATCCCGCTCACCTATACCGGTGACTTCCGGAGAGCGGTGGGTTGATTACGCTGCGTCACGAGCATGAGGGGGCAAGACCGCTGCCGGACGCGGCCGCACGAGGGGAGGAAGGCCCGATGGGGATGGACGAAACACATCCGGACATGCGACGACCCCCGCCGGGGGGGAGAGCGGGGGTCGTCCCCACGGCCGACTCGGGGGGGGAGGAGCCGGACCGGGTTAGACACGGTCGCGAACGATCCGTGACTTCCATGGTGTACCCGAGAGCCTTCTCAGGCAAACCCACACGCCTCAGCTTACGCCGAATGGAGGGCCCCTATGCTCGGCGGAGTGGAAAACCAGTCCTTGCCCCGGACGGCCGCCTTCTTTGATCTGGACAAGACGGTCATTGCGAAGTCGAGCACGCTCACCTTCGGCAAGTCCTTCTACCAAGGCGGCTTGATCAACAGGCGCGCCGTGCTGCGCACCGCGTATGCACAGTTCGTCTTCCTGGCCGGCGGCGCCGACCACGATCAGATGGAACGCATGCGCCAGTATCTCTCCGGACTCTGCCGCGGCTGGAATGTCCAGCAGGTCCGCGAGATCGTCGCGGAAACCCTGCACGAGCTCATCGACCCGATCATTTACGACGAGGCCGCCTCGCTCATCGAGGAGCACCACGCGGCCGGGCGCGACGTCGTGATCGTCAGCACCTCGGGCGCGGAGGTCGTCGAGCCGATCGGCGAGCTGCTGGGCGCCGACCGGGTCGTCGCCACCCGCATGGTCGTGGAGGACGGCGCCTTCACCGGGGAGGTCGAGTACTACGCCTATGGGCCCACCAAAGCCGAGGCCGTCAGGGAGCTCGCGGAGTCGGAGGGCTACGACTTGGCGCGCTGCTACGCCTACAGCGACTCGGTGACGGACATTCCCATGCTGGAGTCGGTGGGCCATCCGCACGCCGTCAATCCCGACCGGGCCCTGCGCCGTGAGGCCATCACCCGCGACTGGCCCGTCCTCACCTTCAACCGCCCCGTGCGGCTCAGACAACGCGTGGCCTCCCTGGCCATGCCCTCACGCCCGGCGCTGGTCATGGCCGCGGCGGTCGGCGCGGCCGCCGCCACCGCAGGCCTGGTCTGGCTGGCGGGCCGCCGCCGCAACTACGCGCCCGCATTGCCCGCCTTTGATGGCAAAAGCAAAGAACTGCGGCTTGGACTTCCGCTTCTCCGACGACAGGAGTAGAAAGGATTTGACGGCCCGCGAGACCAGGGACATCCGGGAGGACGCCCTTCACGCACCAAGGCCCCACGGACCGCGCATGAACGTCGGGCACCCACGCGACGCCGACCCGTCGATTACGGGCCAGCCGCACCAGGTGACGGGCGAAGTCCCCGACCTGATGGGCAAATTTCGTGCACGCATGGTAACCCGGTGGACATGCCAGCGGCGGTACCAATGCAGGACCGGTACCGCCGCAACCCTGTGCAGAGGCGCACCACGGCACGCCCCCTCGGAAGCCCGTCAGGCAGCGCCTCGTTGCAGTGCTTCGCAGACGGCCGTGCTCTCGCGCACTCCCAGCTCCACCGCCCGTCCGCAGTGGGCGATCCAGGCGGCCACGCCCTCGGGCGTTCCGGACGCATAGCCGTCGAGCGCCGCCACATAGGCCTCGCGCCCCAGCTCCGCATGGCCCACCTCGGCCGGGCAGATCGCCTTGGGGTCCAGACCGCTGCCGATCAGCACGATGCGCTCCGCCGTCCTGGCGACCAGGCCGTTGTACGACCCGAAGGGCCGCAGGGCCAGCAACTCGCCGTGCACCACGGCCGCCGTGACCAGCGCCGGCGCCTCGCTGCCCGCGACCAGCAGGCCGGCCAGCCCCTCGAGCCGGCCCGACACCTCGTCCGCCTCCGGCAACGCCAGGCCGATCAACGGCTCGTCGACGGGCTCCCCGGCGAGCCGGGGCCGCCCCACCCGCGCGTCCGGGGCGTCACCGCCCGCGGCCACGAGATGCAGCCGGGCCAGCACGCGCAGCGGCGACTGCCGCCACACGCTGAGCAGTTGGCCCGCCTCGGCGGTCAGGCGCAACGCGGCACCCACCGTGCGCGGTTCGCCCTCACCGCCGAAGTCGGAGCGGCGGCGCACCTCTTCGAGTGCCCAGTCCGCACCGGACAGGGCCGCGGAGCCGCGCGCAGCGCGCAGCGCCGCCTCGGAGGTGATCTCATTGCTTCGGCGGCGCATCACGCGATGCCCGTACACCCGGTCCACCGCCCTGCGCACGGAGTCCACGGAGTCGGCAACGCCGGGCAGCGAGGCCAGGGCGGCGAGCGGATCGGCTGTCGTACTCATGGGCAAAACCCTACGCACTTCGGGCTCACACCCCTCGAACGAGTGGTCTTCTTCACTCACGACTCTCACGCCACGCATTCCCGCACCTACGCTTGGTGAACATGAAGATCGCTTTCGTAGGGAAGGGCGGCAGCGGGAAGACCACGCTGTCCTCGCTCTTCATCCGCCACCTCGCCGCCGCCCACGCCCCCGTCGTCGCCGTGGACGCGGACATCAACCAGCACCTGGGCGCGGCACTCGGACTCGACGAGGCGGATGCCGCCGCGCTGCCCGCGATGGGCGCGCAGCTGCCCTTGATCAAGGCCTGGCTGCGGGGCACGAATCCGCGGATCGCCGTCGACACCATGATCAAGACAACCCCTCCCGGCGAGGGCTCGCGGCTGGTGCGCATCGGCGAGGACAACCCGGTGTACGAGGCGTGCGCCCGCCCCGTACGGCTGGACGAGGGCGCCCCGGTCCGGCTGATGGCGACCGGACCGTTCACGGAGTCCGACCTCGGTGTCGCCTGCTACCACTCCAAGGTCGGCGCGGTCGAGCTCTACCTGAACCACCTCGTCGACGGCGCCGGCGAGTACGTCGTCGTCGACATGACAGCGGGCAGCGACTCCTTCGCCTCGGGAATGTTCACCCGCTTCGACATCACCTTCCTGATCGCCGAGCCCACGCGCAAGGGAGTCTCCGTCTACCGCCAGTACAAGGAGTACGCACGGGACTTCGGCGTCTGCCTGAAGGTCGTGGGCAACAAGGTGCAGGGCAGCGACGACCTGGACTTCCTGCGCGAGGAGGTCGGGGACGACCTGCTCGCCACGGTCGGCCACTCCGACTGGGTCCGGGCCATGGAGAAGGGACGTCCGCCGCGCTTCGGCCTGCTCGAAGAGGCCAACCGGCAGGCCCTGGACACGCTGCGCGCGGCGGCCGACGCCACGTACGAGCAGCGCGACTGGCAGCGCTACACGCGCCAGATGGTGCACTTCCACCTGAAGAACGCGCAGAGTTGGGGCAATGCGAAGACGGGCACCGACCTGGCGGCCCAGGTCGATCCGTCCTTCGTGCTGGACGAGCGACTCCTGGCTACTCCGCAGCCCGCCTGACGTCCGCCTTCCGCGTCCCCCTCTCCTTCCTCTCTTCCCTCGTCTTCCCGTCGGAGTCGTCCTCCTTGTCGGCGTCCTTCCCGGACGCCTTGCGGGCGGAGGCGTGCGAAGCGGCGGGCCGGCCGCCGAGGAACCGCCCCCACCCCTTCTTCGGCGCCTCGCCCACGTCCAAGGTGCGTAGCTTCGCCAGCACTCCGGGGTCCTGGACGTCGAGCCAGTCGGCGAGTTGCTTGAACGACACGCACCGCACGCCCTTCTTCCCGCAGACCGTCTTGATGACGCTCTCGACGGCGTGCATGTACGTTCCGCCGTTCCAGGATTCGAAGTGGTCGCCCACGAAGAACGGGGCACGGTTGCCGCGGTAGGCACGGTGGAATCCGGCGAGGAGACCGTCGCGCATCTGGTCGCCCCATTCGTCGCGCAGGGAGGGGTCGCCCTTGGTGATTCCGGACTGGTTGGCAAGGAAGTTGTAGTCCATCGACAGCGTCTCGAAGTACTGGCCGGGCACCGGGATGTCCTGGAGCGGGAAGTCCCAGATGCCACCGGTCCTGCGGGGCCAGACCTGCCGGCCGCCGATGGAGCTGGCGTCGTAGCGGAAACCCATGGCCCTGGCCGCGGGGATGAGGTGGCGCTGGCCCTCCAGGCAGGGGGCGCGGCCGCCGACGAGTTCCTTGCTGTAGTCGAACGGCAGGGGCGGCTCGCCCCGCAGGCCGGCGTTCGTCTTCCACCTCTTGACGAAGGACTCGGCCTGCCGGATCTCGCTCATCCACTCCTCGGTGGTCCAGGTGCCGACCCCGCCGTCGGAGCCGCAGAAGTGACCGTTGAAGTGCGTGCCGATCTCGTTGCCCTCCAGCCAGGCGCCGCGGAGCTGCGCGACGGTTGCCCTGACGCCCTTGACGTCGTTGAAGCCGATGTCGGACGCACCGGCGGCGTGCCGGGGCGGGTCGTACAACTCCCTTTTGCCGGAAGGGAGGAGGTAGACGCCGCTGAGGAAGTACGTCATGGTCGCGTGGTACTTCCTGCCGACGGCGCGGAAGTGGGAGAACAGCTTCTGGCCGTCCTCGCCGGATCCGTCCCACGAGAAGACGACGAACTGCGGCGGCTTTTCCCCGGCTCCGAGGCGGCGGGGCTTCGGCTGCCGGGGCTGGGGGCCGGTCTCGGCAGTGGAGCCGTCACCGATGAGCCGGGACGGGCGTTCGACCGCATTCGGCACGGCCGCCCCCTCGTCCGGCCCCGCATCGCCGCGCGTCGTCCCGGAGCAGCCGGACGCGCCGGTCGTCAGTGCCAGAGCGGCGAGGCCGCCCAGCGCGAATCTCCATGCAGCCGCCATCGGCGCACCTCACCTTCGGCCGGACCGGCCGATCCGGCGCTCGGACCGTCACGCGGCGCCAACGTCGCACGAACCGAAGGGAGAGAAAAGTATGACAAGCCGAAGAACATACGGATTCACACGTTAGAGGGAAGGCCGTCCACCTTGCTCCACTCGCTCTTCCGTCGGACCTTTACTCTCCATTACGATTCATTTACTGAGAGTTGAGAAATCTCTGCCGAAGCAGCCGCTCCCGCCGCTGCCCGCCGTGACCACGGCCGTGCCCCAGCACGGCCGCGCCGCCCCGACGAAGACGGGAACGACCATGCACACTCAGCCGATTCCGGCACCCCTGCCCCCGCCCGAATCCTCCCGGGACCGCCGGCCCGAGCCCGCCGGCCGGGCCAGGCGCCCCGCATCCTCCTGGCGCCGGGACCTGCGCACCTCGGTGACCGTCTCCCTGGTGACGCTCCCCCTCTCCCTGGGCATCGCGCTCGCCTCGGGCGCACCGCTGCAGGCAGGCCTCGTGGCGGTGGCCGCGGGGACCGCGGTCTCCGCCGTGCTCGGCGGGACGCCGCCCCTGGCGGGCGGCGCCGCCACCGGGCTCGTGGTGGTGACGGCCGAGCTGGTCCAGCGCTACGGCTGGCGGGTCACCTGCGCGATCACGGCGCTGGCCGGTCTGGTCCAACTCGCCCTCGGCGCAGCGAGGGTGGGCCGTCTGGTGCTGGCGGCCGGTCCGGCGGTGGTGCACGGTCTGCTCGCCGGAGTCGGTACGGCCATCGCGTTCGGGCAAGCACCCGTCCTCCTGGGCGGCAGCCCGGGCGGCCCGTTCCCGGAGAGTCTCGGCGCGCTTCCGCAGCAGTTGGCGCACCCCCGGCCGGAGGCGCTGCTGATCGGCGCCCTCACCGCGGCCGTCGCGGTCTGCTGGGGCCGGATCCCGGAGCGGACCGGGCGGTGGCTGCGCAGGATCCCCGCCCCCTTCGCGGCCCTGGCCGCGGCGACTGCGGCCGGCGCCGCCACCACCATGCCCCGAGTCTCCTTCTCCCCGTGGGAGTTGCAGGCACCAACAGCCCTTCCCGGCGGTCCGGTCCTGGGAGTCTTCGCAGCCGTCCTGACGGTCGCACTCGTCGCCGGCATGGAGTCCCTGCCCGCCGTGATGGACATGCGCCGCATCCGGGCCGAACATCCCGTCGGGCAAGGGCAGGAGCAGGCGGACGGAACCGCCGACGGGCCGGACCGCGAAATGGCAGGTCAAGGCCTTGCCACTTTGGTGTCCGGACTGCTGGGCGGGCTGCCCGTTGTCCACGGCACACGGCCAGCACCGGGCGAGGGCGCGGCCGGGCCGGCCAGCAGCAACAGCAATCCCCAGGAGCCGCACGGCGCTTGGGTCCCGGTGTGCGCGGGCGCGCTGGTTCTGGCGGTTGCGCTGCACCTGGTTCCGCTGGCTGCCCTCTCCTCCCTGGTGCTGGTGGCCGGTGTGCGGATGGTCGTGTCGGCTCACCGCGGGCTGATGCCGCACGGGCAGCGGGAGTTGGCCGTGTACGGGGCCACATTCGGTTCCGTCACGATGCTCGGTGTACTCCAGGGGCTCGCGGTGGGGCTGGGGGTCACGGTGCTCTTCTCGCTGGGCCGGATCTCACGGCTCGTCCGCATCAAGGCGTACGAGGCCGTCCGTGCCGGCTCCGGGCGCACATCAAGTGCCGCGGCCACCGGTACCGCCGCCTCCGGCGCGCCCGTCGACTCCCACGTCTGCCACCCGTGGACGCCGTGGCGCAACCACTACTGCACCCGCCCCCGCACCACGGCCGGACCGCCTGAGCCGGTCAGCGGACGGCAACTCCTGGGAGGGGTCAGCGCTTTCCAGCGGAACACCGCGCCACGGGTCCGCGACGAGCTGGCGCGCCTCGCCCGCGAGGGGCAGTGCCCCGGGCACCTCTTCCTCACCTGCGCCGACTCCCGGCTGGTGACCAGCATGATCACCTCGAGCGGTCCCGGCGATCTGTTCACGGTGCGCAACGTGGGAAACCTGATGCCGCCGCCGGGCAACGACGGCACCTGCGACTCGGTCGGAGCGGCCGTGGAGTACGCCGTCGACGTGCTCCGGGTCGGCACCATCACCGTGTGCGGGCACTCCGGTTGCGGGGCGATGCAGGCCTTGCTCAACTCCGCTGCCTCTCCCGGTCCGCAGCCGGGGTCCGCGGCGGAGACCTCGCTCGGCCGATGGCTGCGGCACGGGCGGCCGAGTCTGGCCCGTATGCAGCGGATCGGCCGGCTCGGACGCGGGGAGGTCGCACTGGACGACCGGCCCGTCGCCGACGACGCCGAGCGGCTCGCCCTCGTCAACGTGATGCAGCAGCTCGACCACCTGATGGAGCATGCCTGCGTTGCCCGGCGCGCAGCCGAGGGTTCGCTCCATCTGCAGGGCATGTACTTCGATGTCGCCCGCGCCCAGGCCTATGTGCTGGATCAGCGGTCCCACACGTTCAGCGCCGTCCGGCCGGAGGTCCTCGATGCCGTATGACCCCTCTGACCTCGGCTTCCCCACAGCTGGACGCCCGGATAGAGGTCTAAACCAGTTTTTGCCAACACCCCTTGTCAGGGCGTGCCCCGGGCTGATGAGCTATGGGCCGGGACGCAACGGGCACCCTGGGAAAGGGAGATGTCGTGAGCAACGAAAGCCTGGCCAACCTTCTGAAGGAGGAGCGCCGCTTTGCACCGCCTGCCGGTCTGGCCGCAGAGGCCAATGTCACCGCCCAGGCGTACGAGCAGGCGAAGGCGGACCGGCTGGGCTTCTGGGCCGAGCAGGCCCGGCGTCTGAGCTGGGAGACCGAGCCGACGGAGACCCTGGACTGGTCGAACCCGCCGTTCGCGAAGTGGTTCGCCGACGGCAGGCTCAACGTCGCGTACAACTGCGTCGACCGGCACGTGGAGAACGGTCTGGGCGAGCGGGTGGCCCTGCACTTCGAGGGCGAGCCGGGCGACACCCGTGCGATCACCTATGCCGAGCTGCAGCGCGAGGTCTCCAAGGCCGCCAACGCCCTGACCGAGCTGGGCGTCCGGGCGGGCGACCGGGTCGCGATCTACCTGCCGATGATCCCGGAGGCGGTCGTCTCGATGCTGGCCTGTGCCCGCATCGGCGCCCCGCACTCCCTGGTCTTCGGCGGTTTCTCCGCCGACGCGCTGGCGACCCGCATCGTCGATGCCGATGCCCGCGTCGTCATCACCGCCGACGGCGGATACCGGCGCGGCAAGGCCTCCCTGCTGAAGCCCGCCGTCGACGAGGCCCTGACCCGGCCGGGCACGGAGAACGTCCGCAGCGTGCTCGTCGTCCGTCGCACCGGCCAGGAGGACCTCGCCTGGACCAAGGGCCGCGACGTCTGGTGGCACGACCTGGTCGAGCGCCAGTCCGACCAGCACACGCCCGAGGCCTTCGATGCCGAGCACCCGCTGTTCATCCTCTACACCTCGGGGACCACGGGTAAGCCGAAGGGGATCCTGCACACCTCCGGCGGCTACCTCACCCAGATTTCGTACACGCACCACGCCGTCTTCGACCTCAAGCCGGAGTCCGACGTCTTCTGGTGCACGGCCGACGTCGGCTGGGTGACGGGCCACTCGTACATCGTCTACGGGCCGCTGAGCAACGGCGCGACGGAGGTGCTCTACGAGGGCACTCCGGACACCCCGCACCAGGGCCGCTGGTGGGAAATCGTCCAGAAGTACGGCGTCACCGTCCTCTACACCGCGCCGACCGCCATCCGCGCCGCCATGAAGTGGGGCGACGACATCCCGGCGAAGTTCGACCTGTCCAGCCTGCGCATCCTGGGCTCGGTGGGCGAGCCCATCAACCCCGAGGCCTGGGTCTGGTACCGCAAGCACATCGGTGCCGACCGGACGCCCGTCGTGGACACCTGGTGGCAGACCGAGACCGGCGGCATCATGATCAGCCCGCTGCCGGGGGTCACCGAGACCAAGCCCGGCTCCGCGCAGGTGCCGCTGCCCGGCATCGCGGCCACCGTCGTGGACGACGAGGCCCGCGAGGTGCCCGACGGCCACGGCGGCTACCTCGTGCTCACCGAGCCGTGGCCCTCGATGCTGCGCACCATCTGGGGCGACGACCAGCGGTACCGCGACACCTACTGGTCGCGCTTCGAAGGGCGTTACTTCGCGGGCGACGGCGCCAAGAAGGACGACGACGGCGACATCTGGCTGCTCGGCCGCGTCGACGACGTGATGCTGGTCTCCGGCCACAACATCTCCACCACCGAGGTCGAGTCGGCGCTCGTCTCGCACCCCAAGGTCGCCGAGGCGGCGGTCGTCGGCGCCACCGACCCGCAGACCACCCAGGCGATCTGCGCCTTCGTCATCCTGCGCAGCGGCGCCGCCGCCGAGGACGAGCAGGGCCTGACCGAGGAGCTGCGGGCGCACGTCGCCAAGCAGCTGGGCCCGATCGCCAAGCCCAAGCGGATCCTTCCGGTGGCCGAGCTGCCCAAGACCCGCTCCGGCAAGATCATGCGCCGGCTGCTGCGCGACGTGGCCGAAAACCGCACCCTCGGCGATGTCACCACGCTGACCGACTCCTCGGTCATGGACCTCATCCAGGCCAAGCTCCCCTCGGCCTCCAGCAGCGAGGAGTGACGAGCGGACCGACGTAAGGACTGACTGCTCAGAGGCGCTGTAGCGACCCTGTACCGGCCCACCGGTCAGGAAAGGCACCCGGCATCCTGCCGGGTGCCTTTCGCTCTTTCGGGTTAGGGTAAGTACTGGTCGCGTAAAAATCGCGACAAGAATCAGGGGCGCGCCGGGAAGTCTGGTCGGCACACAGCACACGTGTACCCACGTGTTTCAGTCGACCCCCAGGAGGTCCACCGCCGTGGCCGCCCCCAAGAACCGCCGTTCCGTCTTCCTCGGCAGGCTGCCCCTGCCCGAACGGAACTACCTGGCGGAAGCCCTGCGTACCGAGACCGTCGGCGGCGTGCTGCTGCTGGCGGCGGCCGTCGCCGCGCTGATCTGGGCGAACACCCCACTGCGGGAGAGCTACGAGGCGGTCCGCTCCTTCCATCTGGGCCCCGGCTCCCTCGGGCTGAACCTCTCCGTCCAGCACTGGGCGGCCGACGGCCTGCTGGCGGTCTTCTTCTTCGTCGCCGGCATCGAGCTCAAGCGCGAGCTGGTCGCCGGTGAGCTGCGCGATCCCAAGGCCGCCCTGCTGCCCGTGGTCGCCGCGATCTGCGGCATGGCGATGCCGGCGATCGTCTACTTCACGGTCGCGAAGAGCGGCGGCGGTTCCCTGGGCGGCTGGGCCGTGCCCACCGCCACCGACATCGCCTTCGCCCTCGCCGTGCTGGCGGTCATCGGCACGTCCCTGCCCTCGGCGCTGCGCGCGTTCCTGCTGACGCTCGCAGTCGTCGACGACCTGTTCGCCATCCTGATCATCGCGATCTTCTTCACCCAGAAGATCAACTTTGCGGCTCTGGGCTTCGCCGTGCTGGGGCTGGCCGTCTTCTGGCTGCTGCTGCGCAAGGGGGTGCGCGGCTGGTACATCTACGTCCCGCTGGCGGTGACCAACTGGGCTCTGATGTACAACAGCGGCGTGCACGCGACCATCGCGGGCGTCGCCATGGGCCTGATGCTGCGCTGCACCCGGCACGACGACGAGCAGCACTCCCCCGGCGAGCACATCGAGCACCTCGTGCGCCCCCTGTCGGCAGGCCTGGCCGTGCCGCTGTTCGCGCTCTTCTCGGCAGGCGTGACGCTGTCCGGCGGCGCGCTGTCGGACGTCTTCCGGCGGCCCGAGACGCTCGGCGTCGTCCTCGGTCTGGTGCTCGGCAAGGCGATCGGCGTCTTCGGCGGCACCTGGACGGCGGCACGGTTCACCAGGGCGGAGCTCAATCCGGACCTCAAGTGGCCGGACGTGTTCGCCGTCGCCACGCTGGCCGGCATCGGCTTCACGGTGTCCCTGCTGATCGGCGAGCTCGCCTTCGCCGGGGACGCGGTGCTGACCGCCGAGGTCAAGGCGGCCGTGCTGGTCGGGTCGCTGATAGCGGCGGTCCTCGCGGCCACCCTGCTCAAGCTGCGCGACAACAAGTACAGGAGGCTCTGCGCCGACGAGGACCGGGACGAGGATCTCGACGGCATCCCGGACATCTACGAGCAGGGCAACCCCGATTACCACCTGCGCATGGCCGCGCTCCTCGAGGCGAAGGCCGCCGAGCACCGCAGGCTGGCGCAAGTCGCCGCCGGGCGCCCCGCCGGGGAGGATGGTCCGGCATGATCTGAGAGTCTTTACCTCTGCGGAACCTGCGAAAACCGGCCCGCCGCACGCGCGGTGGGTAGGTACTCGCCGGATCTCCGCGGAGGACGAAGCTGATGACGATGAGGGAGCAGCCGATGAGCGCAGCCGACGACGGCGCGAACCGCAGCCTCGGCCAGCTGGTGGCGACGGCCACCACCGAGCTGTCCGCGCTGGTGCACGACGAGATCGCGCTGGCCAAGGCCGAGCTGCGGGAGGACGCCCGGCGGCTGGGCATCGGCGGCGGTGCGGTCGCCGCCGCGGGGGCGCTGGCGCTGTTCTCCCTGCCGGTGCTCAGCTTCGCGGCGGCGTACGGGATCCACAACCTCGGCCTGGGGCTCGCCTGGTCCTTCCTGATCACCGGCGGAGCGTTCCTGCTGATCGCCGCCGTGCTCGTGCTGCTGGCCGTGGCCAAGTTCAAGAAGATCTCCAAGCCGGAGAAGAGCATCGCCTCGGCGCGTGAGACGGCGGCGGTGCTGGGCACGGTCAAGCCGCACCCGCGTTCTCCGGCCGACACCGGCCAGACGGACGCATCTGTGACACGCTCGTCCGTATGACGGTGCCCGACTCTCCCGCAGCGCCCGCGTCCCCCGGCCCCGACAGGCCCGCCGTGCCGGGTCCCCCATCGGCCGCTTCGGCCTCCCCCGCCTCGGTCGTCCGTCCCGACGGCCCGTGGACCCACCGGGAGGTCGCGGCGAACGGGGCGCGGTTCCACATCGCCGAGATGGGCGAGGGGCCACTGGTGCTGCTGTTGCACGGCTTCCCGCAGTTCTGGTGGACCTGGCGCCACCAGATGCCCGCCCTCGCGGAGGCGGGCTTCCGCGCGGTCGCCATGGACCTGCGCGGCGTGGGCGGCAGCGACCGTACGCCCCGGGGCTACGACCCGGCGAACCTGGCCCTCGACATCACCGGGGTGATCCGCTCCCTCGGCGAACCCGACGCCGCGCTCGTCGGCCACGACCTGGGCGGCTACCTGGCGTGGACCGCGGCCGTGATGCGGCCCAAGCTGGTGCGCCGGCTCGCGGTGTCCTCGATGCCGCACCCGCGCCGCTGGCGCTCCGCGATGCTCACCGACGTCCGGCAGAGCGCGGCGGGCTCCTACGTGTGGGGGTTCCAGCGGCCGTGGCTGCCGGAGCGTCAGCTGGTCGCGGACGACGCCGCCTTGGTCGGTCGGCTCGTACGGGACTGGTCGGGTCCGCGGCTGCCGGACGACGCGGTGGTCGAGGTCTACCGGCGGGCCATGTCGATCCCCTCTACGGCGCACTGCTCGATCGAGCCGTACCGCTGGATGGTGCGATCGATGGCACGCCCGGACGGCATCCAGTTCAACCGCCGGATGAAGCGGCCGGTGCGGGTGCCCACCCTGCACCTGCACGGATCCCTCGATCCGGTGATGCGCACCCGCAGCGCGGCGGGCTCCGGGGAGTACGTGGAGGCACCGTACCGCTGGCGGCTCTTCGACGGGCTGGGCCACTTCCCGCATGAGGAGGATCCGGCGGCGTTCTCGTCGGAGCTGGTGAGCTGGCTCAAGGACCCGGAACCCGACCGTTAGGGGCAACCCGGCCCGGCCGGGGGTCCGGGGGTCGTCCCCCGGGAATGACAGAGCCCGGCCCGGGTCCGGCGGCCACTTGCCCGGCGCATAGGCCAATTGCCGGACCCGCAGGCGATTACGGACCTCCGGGCCCGGGCAGAGCATTCGGTATGGGCTGGACGCACGACTACCGTGACGTGACGCAGGAGCGCAGCACCAAGGGCGATGCCGCGCTGGCTGTGACGGAGGCACCCGAGAGGGGCGGTCATCGGCCGGAGGCCGGGCACGATCCCCGCATCGGCATCCCTCGCATCATCCACCGCCGCGCCCGCTGGGTCTCGGCGCGGCTGCGCCATCCGCGCAGCCGCTGAGCGCGCAGCCGCCGTACAGGCCACGGTTCCGGGCGGAGCCCGCACCGCCGGGGCGATCGCAGGGCCCCGGACGCAGTCCGAGCCGCGTCAGAGGGCGCAGCCCTGCGTGTCCGCCCTGCCCGTCGCCGTACGGCCGTTCACGGCATCCTCGCGCACCTCGTCCGCGGTGAGGGCGTAGCCGGTGTCGGCGTCGTCGAGGGACTTGGCGAAGACCACTCCGTAGACCTTGCCCTCCGGGGTGAGCAGCGGGCCGCCGGAGTTGCCCTGCCGCACGGTGGCGTAGAGCGAGTAGACGTCGCGGCGGACGTTGCCGCGGTGGTAGATGTCCGGACCGTTGGCCTGGACTCGGCTGCGGATGCGGGCCGAGCGCACGTCGTAGGCGCCGTTCTCGGGGAAGCCGGCCACGATGGCGCTCTTGCCGCTCTCCGCGTCGGAGCCGGCGAAGTGCAGGACGGGCGCGTCGAGTGACGGTACGTCGAGGACGGCGATGTCGCGCTTCCAGTCGTAGAGCACGACGCGTGCCTCGTGCAGCTTGCCCTGGCCGCCGATCTGCACGGTGGGCTCGTCCACGCCGCCGACGACATGGGCGTTGGTCATCACCCGGCCCGGCGCGAAGACGAAGCCGCTGCCCTCCAGGACCTTGCCGCAGCCGGGTGCGTTGCCGACGACCTTGACGATGCTGCGCTGGGCCTCGGCGGCGACGGGGCTGCCCGCGAGCGCCGGGTCGGGTGCGGGCACCGAGGTGATGGGCTCGGTGGAGAACGGTGCGAAGACCTGCGGGAAACCGTTCTGCGCGAGGACGGTGCTGAAGTCCGCGAACCAGGTGTTGGCCTGCTGCGGAACGACGCGCGCGACGCCAAGCAGCACCTTGGAGCTGCGGACCTCCTTGCCCAGCGTGGGCAAGGACGTCCCGGCGAGGGCGGAGCCGATCAGCCAGGCGACCAGCAGCATGGCGACGACGTTGACGAGCGCGCCGCCCGTGGCGTCCAGGGCCCGGGCCGGGGACCAGGTGATGTGACGGCGCAGCTTGTTGCCGAGGTGGGTGGTGGCGGCCTGGCCCACGGAGGCGCAGACGATGACGATGGCCACGGCCGCGACGGCCGCGACGCCGCCCGGAGGGGAACCGCCGGTGGCGCTGTCCCAGATCACGGGCAGGGCGTAGACCGCGGCCAGCCCGCCGCCGAGGAAACCGATCACCGAGAGCACGCCGACGACGAACCCCTGGCGGTAGCCGACGACCGCGAACCACACGGCGGCGAGCAGCAGCACGATGTCCAGCACGTTCACCGAAGAATGCCTCGCTCGGAGATGGTCGGCCGGGTCGCCGGCTTCGGGGGGTGGGGTGGCGCGGAGGTCACCGTCTCATGCCCGTCAGCCACGCCAGTCCACCGGTACCTGCCGCTCGCGGTTCCAGGGGCGCTCCCAGCCCGCGTAGTGCAACAGCCGGTCGATCACGCCTGCGGTGAAGCCCCAGACGACGGCGTCGCCGACGCTGAAGACCGGGCCCTGGTGGCCGCTGGGGTGGACGGCCGTCGCCCGGTTGCGCGGGTCGGTCAGCTCGGCGACCGGGACGGTGAAGACCCGGGCCGTCTCCCGCGGATCGGCCGGCCCGACCGCGCTGGGCTCGCGCCACCAGCCGAGGACCGGCGTGACGACGAAGTCGCTGACGGGGATGTAGAGCCGGGGCAGCACGCCGAAGACCTGGACTCCGGAGGGGTCGAGGCCGGTCTCCTCCTGCGCCTCGCGCAGCGCGGCCCGCACCGGACCGCCGTCGGCCGGGTCGCCGTCCTCCGGGTCGAGGGCGCCGCCGGGGAAGGAGGGCTGGCCGGCGTGCGAGCGCAGGGTCCCGGCGCGCTCCAGGAGCAGCAGCTCCGGGCCCTGTTCACCCTCGCCGAAGAGCACCAGCACGGCGGACTGGCGGCCGCCCTCCTGCGGCGGCAGGAAGCGGCTGAGCTGCTGCGGCCGGATCGTCTCGGAGACCTGCACGAGAGGATCCAGCCATTCCGGGAGCCCCTCGGTGCTCACTTCGGCTCCCTCGGTCCGGCCGGCCCCTCCGCCGCAGGCGCTCGTCATGCGTTTCGCCATGTCACTCGGCTCCCAGCGGGGGTGCGGGCGGGCCGGGGAAGCCCGGCGGGGGCTTGAGCCGCTGGCCCGGGCCGCCGCCCATCTCGTACTTGAGCAGCTTCCTGGCCTTCTCCGGGTCCGTCTCGCCCTCTCCGTACGCCGGGCAGAGCGGGGCGATCGGACAGGCGCCGCAGGCGGGCTTCCGGGCGTGGCACACGCGCCGGCCGTGGAAGATGACCCGGTGCGAGAGCATCGTCCACTCGCTCTTCGGGAAGAGGGCGCCGACCTCCGCCTCGACCTTGTCGGGGTCCTCCTGCTCCGTCCACTTCCAGCGCCGGACGAGCCGCCCGAAGTGCGTGTCCACGGTGATGCCCGGGACGCCGAAGGCGTTCCCCAGCACCACGTTGGCGGTCTTGCGGCCGACGCCGGGGAGGGTCACCAGATCCTCCAGGCGGCCCGGCACCTCGCCGCCGAAGCGGTCGCGCAGGGCGGTGGAGAGCCCTATGAGGGACTTGGTCTTGGCGCGGAAGAAGCCCGTCGGCCGGATCAGCTGTTCCAGCGTCTCGGGGTCGGCGGCCGCCATGTCCTCCGGCGTGGGGTAGGCGGCGAAGAGCGCGGGGGTGGTCTGGTTGACGCGCAGGTCGGTGGTCTGGGCGGAGAGGACCGTGGCGACCAGGAGCTGGAAGGGGTTCTCGAAGTCCAGCTCGGGATGGGCGTACGGATAGACCTCGGCGAGCTCGCGGTTGATCCGGCGCGCGCGGCGGACCAGCGCCGTCCGCGACTCGGGTCCGGCAGCGGGCCTCCGTTTACCCCCTGTCACACCTTTTGCCGCTTTCGCCGGGGCGCGTTCGCCCACAGCAGAATTACCGGCCGAGGTCACCCTCCCGGCCCCCTTGCCCTGTGCTCTCACCGGCGTATTGGACACCCGGCCAGACTAAAGCCCAGCACCGACATCCGCCCCGGCCGCAGGAAAACCACAGCCCAATCGGACCCCTGCCGTAGGGCTTCGTGCGACGATGCGCCACACTTGTGTTTGATCACACAGTTTTACCGACGGGCATCATGGGGACCACGGTCCCCTGTGCATGTCGACAAGGAGAGAACTCGTGGACGACGTTCTGCGGCGCGCCCCGCTCTTCGCGGCGCTCGATGACGAGCAGGCCGCTGAGCTGCGCGCCTCCATGGGCGAGGTCACCCTCGCGAGGGGCGACGCCCTGTTCCACGAAGGCGACCCGGGTGACCGCCTCTACGTGGTGACCGAGGGCAAGGTGAAGCTCCACCGCACCTCCCCCGACGGCCGCGAGAACATGCTGGCGGTCCTGGGCCCCGGCGAGCTCATCGGTGAGCTGTCCCTCTTCGACCCGGGTCCGCGCACCGCCACCGCCACCGCGCTGACCGAGGTCAAGCTGCTCGGCCTGGGCCACGGCGACCTGCAGCCCTGGCTCAACGCCCGCCCCGAGGTGGCCACGGCCCTGCTGCGCGCCGTCGCCCGCCGCCTGCGCCGCACCAACGACTCGATGTCGGACCTCGTCTTCTCCGACGTCCCCGGCCGCGTCGCCAAGGCCCTGCTCGACCTGTCGCGCCGCTTCGGCGTGCAGTCCGAGGAAGGCATCCACGTGGTGCACGACCTCACCCAGGAGGAGCTCGCGCAGCTCGTCGGCGCCTCCCGGGAGACCGTCAACAAGGCCCTCGCGGACTTCGCGGGCCGCGGCTGGCTCCGCCTGGAGGCCCGTGCCGTGATCCTGCTGGACGTGGAGCGGCTCGCCAAGCGCTCGCGCTGACCCGGCGACAGCCGGACCCGGACGCACAGGGCCCCGTCCCGCACGCCACGGCGTGCGAGGCGGGGCTTTGTCATGCCGTCATTCGCCGATCAGGCCGTGCTCGGCCAGGTAGTCCAGCTGCGCCCGCACCGACAGCTCGGCCGCGGGCCACAGCGCACGGTCGACGTCCGCGTACACGTGCGCCACGACCTCGGCGGCCGTGCGGTGGCCGTTCTCGACCGCCGTCTCGACCTGGGCCAGGCGCTTGGCCCGGTGGACCAGGTAGTACTCGACGACACCCTGGGCGTCGTCCAGCACCGGGCCGTGGCCGGGCAGCACGGTGGTCACGTCCTCGTCGACCGCGAGCGAACGCAGCCTGCGCAGCGCGTCGAGGTAGTCGCCCAGCCGCCCGTCGGGGTGCGCGACGATCGTGGTGCCGCGGCCGAGCACCGTGTCGCCCGTGAAGACCGCCCCGTCGGCGGGCAGATGGAAGCACAGCGAGTCCGCCGTGTGCCCCGGTGTGGACAGCACGTGCAGCTCCAGGCCACCGGTCGTGACGACGTCGCCGATGCCGAGCCCCTCACCGCCCAGCCGCAGCGCCGGGTCCAGCGCCCGGACGGCCGTCCCCGTCAGTTCGGCGAACCGTGCGGCGCCGCCCGAGTGGTCGGCGTGGCCGTGGGTGAGCAGGGTCAGGGCGATGCGCTTGCCCGCCGACTCGGCGGTGGAGACGACCGCTTGGAGGTGCGTCTCGTCCAGCGGGCCCGGGTCGATGACGACGGCGAGGTCGGAGCCGGGTTCGGAGACGATCCAGGTGTTGGTGCCGTCGAGCGTCATGACGGACGGGTTGGGCGCGAGCACGCACACCGCGCGCTCGGTCGCGGGGCCCCCGATGGCCCCCGGGCGCGGCCGTCCGGGAAGGTCGGTTGCATACGTCATGCGTCGGCTCCTGAGGGTCCGGGAGGGGGTCCCCCGGCGGCGCGGTCGGGGGGCTGCTCGATGTGCCGGGTGAACTCGTCGTGCCCCGGCCAGCTCAGCACGATCTCGCCGCCGTGCTCGCCCGTGAGGCGCACACGGGCGAGCACGGGGGTGAGATCCCGCCCGGGCGCCGCCGCCAGGACCTCCGGGACGCTCGCGTAGGGCTGCAGGGCGCGCAGGGTGGAGATGGTCGGCGGCATCATCAGCAGCTCGCCGCGGTCGTAGCCGGCGGCGGCGTCGGCAGGGGTGGTCCACACCGTGCGGTCGGCCTCCGTGGAGGCGTTGCGGGTGCGCTGGCCCTCGGGGAGCGCGGCCACGAAGAACCAGGTGTCGTAGCGGCGGGGCTCGAACTCCGGCGTGATCCAGCGCGCCCAGGCACCGAGGAGGTCGCTGCGCAGCAGCAGGCCGCGCCGTTCGAGGAAGTCGGCGAACGACAGGTCCCGGCTGACGAGCGCGGCCCGGTCGGCCTCCCAGTCCTCGCCCGTGGTGTCCGCGACGACCGACTCCGGGGCGGGGCCTGCCAGCAGGACGCCTGCCTCCTCGAACGTCTCGCGGACCGCGGCGCAGACGATGGCCTGGGCCTCGGCCGGGCCGGTGCCCAGCCGCCGTGCCCAGTCGGCCGGCGACGGGCCCGCCCAGGGAACGTCCCGCTCGTCACGCGGGTCCACGGAGCCGCCCGGATACGCGTACGCGCCTCCGGCGAAGGCCATGGAGGCGCGTCTGCGCAGCATGTGGACGACCGGGCGGCCGTCCGCTCCTGCACGCAGCAGCAGGACGGTCGCGGCGCGGCGCGGGGCCGCAGGACGGAGCTCACCGCGCGCGAGCGCTCTGATCCGGTCCGGCCACTCCGGCGGGTACCACTGGCCGTTCGAAGTCGACATGGCCGGATGCTATGCGCTCACGCTCGGATGTTCGAGAGGACAAGCCCTCGCAGGGCTCTCGCGGCGAACGGCAGGACCGTCAGTCCTGCACCTCCACCACGATCTCGACCTCGACCGGCGCGTCCAGCGGGAGGACGGCCACGCCCACGGCCGAGCGCGCGTGCACGCCCTTCTCGCCCAGGACCTCGCCCAGCAGCTCGCTCGCGCCGTTCAGCACGCCCGGCTGGCCGGTGAAGTCCGGCGCGGACGCGACGAAGCCGACGACCTTGACCACCCGGACGACCTTGTCCAGATCGCCGATGACGGACTTCACGGCCGCCAGGGCGTTCAGCGCGCAGACGCCCGCGAGCTCCTTGGCCTGCTCGGGGCTCACCTCGGCACCGACCTTGCCGGTCACCGGGATCGAGCCCTTGACCATGGGCAGCTGACCGGCGGTGTAGACGTACGCACCCGACCGCACGGCCGGCTGGTAGGCCGCGAGCGGCGGCACGACGTCCGGAAGCGTCAGACCGAGCTCGGCGAGCCTGTCCTCGACGGCGCTCATGTCCTCGGCCGCTTCAGGTAGGCCACCAGCTGCTCGGGGTTGTTCGGCCCGGGCACGACCTGGACGAGCTCCCAGCCGTCCTCGCCCCAGGTGTCCAGAATCTGCTTGGTCGCGTGCACCAGCAGCGGCACAGTCGCGTATTCCCACTTGGTCATGCGCCCGACTGTAATGCCTGCCACCGACAGCCTCGTGCGTAGCCCGCGCGGCACTTGGTTAGGCTCCGATCCATGACCAGGCTCCATGTCGTCAGCGGCAAGGGCGGTACCGGCAAGACCACGGTCGCCGCAGCCCTCGCGCTTGCCCTCGCCGCCGAGGGAAAACGCACACTGCTGGTCGAAGTCGAAGGCCGGCAGGGGATCGCGCAGCTCTTCGAGACGGAGGCGCTGCCCTATGAGGAGCGGAAGATCGCCGTGGCACCGGGCGGCGGCGAGGTGTACGCGCTCGCCATCGACGCCGAACGGGCCCTGCTCGACTACCTCCAGATGTTCTACAAACTCGGCAGCGCCGGGCGGGCGCTGAAGAAACTCGGTGCGATCGACTTCGCCACGACGATCGCACCCGGCCTGCGGGACGTCCTGCTGACCGGCAAGGCGTGCGAGGCGGTCCGCAGGAAGGACCGTTCCGGCAGCTTCGTCTACGACCACGTCGTGATGGACGCACCGCCCACCGGGCGGGTCACCCGCTTTCTCAACGTGAACGACGAAGTGGCGGGCCTGGCCCGGATCGGGCCGATCCACAATCAGGCACAGGCCGTCATGCGCGTCCTCAAGTCGCCCGAGACGGCAGTGCACTTGGTGACGCTGCTGGAGGAGATGCCGGTCCAGGAGACGGTGGACGGCATAGCCGAGCTGCGCGCGGCGAACCTTCCGGTGGGC
Source organism: Streptomyces sp. NPDC002536 (assembly GCF_053594995.1). Taxonomy (NCBI): domain Bacteria; kingdom Bacillati; phylum Actinomycetota; class Actinomycetes; order Kitasatosporales; family Streptomycetaceae; genus Streptomyces; species Streptomyces sp. NPDC002536. The sequence continues at coordinate 5,181 of NZ_JBSFWU010000035.1, read as the reverse complement.
GGGGTCGTCGTCAACATGGTCCGGCCGGGCATCCTGGACGAGGCGGCCGTCGAGGCCGCCGCCAACGGCCGCCGGACGGCCGTGGCGGGCGCCCTGGCGCACGCGCTGGAGCGCACGGGCTCCGGCAGTGCGGCGGAGCCCCCGGTCGGTCCGCTGCTGGCCCAGGCCCGCGAGCACACCGAGCGGCTCGCACTGGAGCAGCAGGGCCGCGCGGAGATAGCCAAGCTGGACCTGCCCGCCTACGAACTCGAACTGCTCGGCGACGGCGTGGACCTGGCGGGCCTGTACCGCATGGCACGCGAACTGCGGAAGCAAGGATTCCTGTGAGCGACGCGTGCACGGCCGCCGGGCCGCAGGTGCAGACGATAGCCGCACCTCTGCGCCGTGCAGGCGGAGAAGCGAACGAAACCAAGGAGGTCCGGTGAGCCTGGACGACACGACGGTGCTCGACATCGACCCCGTCCTGGACAACCCCCGGACCCGCATCGTCGTGTGCTGCGGCTCCGGCGGCGTCGGCAAGACCACCACGGCGGCGGCACTGGGACTGCGGGCCGCCGAGCGCGGCCGGAAGGCCGTCGTCCTCACCATCGACCCGGCCCGCAGGCTCGCCCAGTCGATGGGCATCGAGGAACTCGACAACGTGCCGCGCCGGGTGCCCGGCATCGACACGTCGGCGGGCGGCGAACTGCACGCCATGATGCTGGACATGAAGCGGACCTTCGACGAGATCGTCGAGGCGCACGCCGACCCGGAGCGCGCCCGGGCGATCCTGGAGAACCCCTTCTACCAGTCCCTGTCCGCCGGTTTCGCCGGCACGCAGGAGTACATGGCCATGGAGAAGCTCGGCCAGCTCCGCTCGCGGGACGAGTGGGACCTGATCGTCGTGGACACCCCGCCCAGCCGCTCGGCGCTGGACTTCCTGGACGCCCCCGGGCGGCTGGGGTCGTTCCTGGACGGCAAGCTGATCAAGGTGCTGATGGCGCCGGCGAAGATCGGCGGCCGGGCCGGGATGAAGTTCCTCGGCGTCGGTATGTCGATGATGAGCGGCCCCCTGAACAAACTGATGGGTGCCCAACTCCTGCGCGACGTACAGACCTTCGTCGCTGCGATGGACACCATGTTCGGCGGCTTCCGTACCCGCGCTGATGCCACCTACCGACTGCTCCAGGCGCCCGGCACCGCCTTCCTGGTCGTCGCCGCGCCCGAGCGGGACGCGCTGCGGGAGGCCGCCTACTTCGTCGAGCGGCTGGCCGCGGAGCGCATGCCGCTGGCCGGACTCGTGCTGAACAGGGTGCACGGCAGCGGAGCGGCGGAGCTCTCGGCGGAGCGCGCCCTGGCCGCGGCCGAGGTGCTGGCGGACGCCTCCGGCGAGGACTGCGGTCCCGGGGGGAACGGGCGAACCGCGCGGAGCGCGGCCCCCGTTGGGATCACGCGACCATCGGAATACCCAGAAAATCTTGACGGCTCCGGCATTGTGGATCGTGGCAGCGGGAAAGCTGGCTCACGTACCGCTGACGACCCTGGCACCCTCGCTCCCACCGACACGTCCTCTCCCGAGAGCGGCTTCCCCCAGCCCGTGTCACCAGGAGCGTCTTCCGTATCGCCGCCTTCACCGGCGCCGGACGCCCCGGCAGGCGCCGTGGACGGCTCCGCTGCACGGATCGCCGCCGGGCTGCTGCGGCTGCACGCCGAACGCATGCAGGTGCTCGCCCGCGAGCGCCGTACGCGGGACCGTTTCACCGCCCTCCACCCGGAGGTGCCGGTGGCGGAAGTGGCCGCGCTGCCCGGCGATGTGCACGACCTCGTGGGGCTGCGGTCGATCGGCGAGCGGCTGGCCGCGCAGCCCGTGGACCACGGCATGCACGGCACGACGGAGAGCGTGACGGAGGGAGCCGTCGCGCAGGAAACCGAGGAGGCCGAGGACACCGGGAACGCCGAGGACGGCAGACGGGCCGACACCTCCGGGGCCGTGAACGCCACGGTCGGCACGGCCGACGGCAGCGAAGAGGCCGGCACGCCGTAGCGGGTACGCGCGCCGGGCGGGCGCCGTGCTGCTGCAGGGCAGCGGGGCGGCTAGCCCACGGCGGCGTACTCGTCGTACTCCTCGTCCCCGAGGGGCAGGATGCCGGCGCCGCGCTCGTACTCCGTGCGGGCCGTCTCCAGGAGCCTGCGCCAGGAGGTGACGGTCGGTCGGCGTCGCAGCAGGGCCCGGCGCTCGCGCTCGGTCATCCCGCCCCACACCCCGAACTCGACGCGGTTGTCCAACGCGTCGGCCAGGCACTCCGTGCGCACCGGGCAGCCGGTGCAGACCGCCTTGGCCCTGTTCTGCGCTGCGCCCTGAACGAATAGTTCATCCGGATCGGTCGTGCGGCAGGCGGCCTGCGCACTCCAGTCGGTTACCCAGCTCATGCTGGCGCCGTCCTCTCCCGAATCGAGGCTCCCCCACGGCGGCAGCGGCATATTCACCGTTGCCAGTTGAGGACGTTACGGAAGGCGGACAGGGGGCAACACCCCCTTCGGGCCCAATCTTGAATGGCCCGAACGGACTATGCGTACGCGGCAGATCACCCAACGGAGTGAGCTGACGACATCAGCGACTTTCCCCTGCATACGGGGGTGTTTCGCCCGCCTCGGAGCGGGCAACCACCGACACAGGCGGCAATACGGACACACCTCATCACCCACAAGAGTGAGGGCGAGGGTGATGCTGGAGCGCATCGCAGTGACTGGCGTGAAACAGCGTAGGCGAACACATGGGCGTCTGTCCGCCGAATGAGAACGTAGGCTTCCCTCCATGGCTATGAAGCGCTCCGGCGGGGGTCGTCCAGTGACCCGGCAGGCCGCGAAGTTCCTCGGTGTCAGCGTCCTTTCAGGAGTCGTGCTGGCAGGTCTGGCCCTTCCGGGCATCGGCGCGTTCGGCCTGGTGGCCAAGGGCTCGATGGAGGGCTTCGACGAGATCCCGGCCGACCTCAAGACACCGCCCCTCAGCCAGCGCACCACCATCCTCGACGCCCAGGGCGGCGAGATCGCGAAGGTCTACTCCCGCGACCGCACGGTGGTCCCGCTGGACCAGATCTCCCCGTACATGCGCAAGGCGATCGTGGCGATCGAGGACTCGCGCTACTACGAGCACGGAGCGATCGACCCCAAGGGCGTGCTCCGCGCGATAAACAGGAACGCCCAGTCGGGCGGCGTCTCGGAGGGTGCGTCCACCCTCACCCAGCAGTACGTCAAGAACGTCTTCATCGAGGAGGCCGGCGACGACCCCGACAAGGTCGCCGTGGCCACTCAGCAGACCATCGGCCGCAAGATCAAGGAGCTCAAGTACGCGATCCAGGTGGAGAAGGAGCTCGGCAAGGACCGGATCCTCGACAACTACCTGAACATCACCTTCTTCGGGCAGCAGGCCTACGGCGTCGAGGCCGCCTCCCAGCGCTACTTCAGCAAGCACGCCAAGGACCTCGACCTCGGCGAGTCCGCGCTGCTGGCCGGCCTCGTCCAGTCGCCGAGCCGCTACAACCCCGTCCTCGCCCCGAAGGAGGCCACCAAGCGCCGGAACACCGTGCTCCAGCGCATGGCCGAGCTCAAGGACATCACCCCCGCCCAGGCGGCGGCGGAGCAGGCCAAGCCGATCCGGCTGACCGTCAGCAGGCCCAAGAGCGGCTGCATCACGGCGGTCGACGGCGCGGGGTTCTTCTGCGACTACGTCCGCAGCGTCTTCCTCCAGGACCCCGTCTTCGGCAAGACGAAGGAGGCCCGGGCCAAGCGCTGGAACGAGGGCGGCATGACGATCCGCACCACCCTCGACCCGCAGACCCAGAAGTCCGTCCAGAAGTCGATCACCGATCACGTCTACCAGACCGACCCGGTGGCCACCGCCGTCTCGATCGTCCAGCCCGGCACCGGCAAGGTGCTCGGCATGGGCCAGTCGCGGCCGTACGGCTTCGGCGAGAACCAGACGCAGATCAACTTCTCCGCCGACCACGCCATGGGCGGCTCCAGTTACGGCTTCCAGACCGGTTCGACCTTCAAGCCGATCGTCGCGGCGGCAGCCCTGGAGCAGGGCACCTCGCCGTACCAGACGTACCCCTCGCCGTACCAGATGCCCTACCCGGACTCGGTGGAGAAGTGCAAGGGCACCTGGGAGAACTCCGAGGGCGCGATGGTCAGCAACGAGAACCGCAGCGAGTCCGGCCCGTACGGAATGCGGGAGGCGACCGCCAAGTCGGTCAACACCTACTTCATCCAGCTGATCGGTGACGTCGGCATCTGCCCGGTGACCAAGATGGCGGCCAAGATGGGCGTGAAGCCCGCCGACGGCAGCAAGATGGAGCAGGTGCCGTCGATCGCACTCGGCACCGAGGGCATGTCCCCGCTCACCATGGCCTCCGCCTATGCGACCTTCGCCAACCATGGCACGTACTGCTCCCCCGTCGTCGTCGAGTCCGCCACCGGCCCCGACGGCAAGGCCCTCCGGGTGCCCAAGTCGCAGTGCTCGCGGGCGATGTCCGAGCAGACGGCCGACACGGTCAACTCCCTGCTGAAGGGCGTGGTCGAGGACGGTACCGGCAAGGAGGCCGGGCTGGACGGCCGGGACAGCGCGGGCAAGACGGGCACGACGGACGAGCGCCGCGCCGCCTGGTTCGTGGGCTACACCCCGAACATGGCCGGTGCCGTGTGGGTCGGCGGGGCCGGCGCGAAGGGCGTCGACATGGAGAACATCACCATCGGCGGCGTCTACCACGACAAGGTCTACGGCGCGGACACGCCCGGTCCGATCTGGCGGGACGCCATGAACGGCGCACTGGACGGCCGCGACGCACCGACCTTCTCTCCTTCTGCCGCCGACGACAGCAGCACGGGCACCGGTGCCGGCACCGGTGACGACCGGACCGGCGCGGGTCAGGGCACGCGCAAGCCGGGGACGGGCAAGCCCGGGACCGAGAAGCCGGGCGGCGGGTCCCACAAGCCGGGGCACAACAAGCCGGACAGCCCGAAGCCCGACCCGCTGCCCGGTCTCTCCCTCCCGCCGGGCGTGATCGGCGGGACCGGCAACGAGCAGCAGCAGGGGCAGCCCGGTCAGCAGCCGGGGTCGAACTCCGCAACCGGCTGGGCACGGTGACCGGTCTGCGACTGCCGGCGACGGTGGTCTTCGACTACCCGACGGCAGACGTGCTGGTC
>NZ_JBSFWU010000034.1:0-62597 GCF_053594995.1 Streptomyces sp. NPDC002536 | reverse complement strand
TGCGTCGGCTGCAGGCCGTCGGTGGCTGATCGCGCCCACGCGGCGGAGCCGCATATGTCAACAGCCCCGCGCCCCTGACGGGGCGCGAACATCCAGTCAGGTGCCGATGCCGATTCCGTACAAGGCCGCCGCGTTGGCCGACGAGAACTTCTCTCGGTCCGCATCGGATGCGAAATGGCCGAGGAAGGTCGTGACGTCCTCGCGGGTCGGACGCTGGAAGGGGTAATCGGTGGAGAACAGCAAGCGGTCCACGGTCGTCACCGACAGGGCGTGGTGAAGAAGCGCCGGATTGAGCATGCCGGAGGCCGTGATGAAGAAGTTCGACCGTATGTAATCCGACACCGGCCGTTGCAAGCCGGCGATGCGGGAGAGGCTGTCGGCCCGGTCCAGCCAGAACAGCAGCATTTCGCCCCAGTGACCGAGCACGACCTGCAGTTCGGGGTGCCGGTCGAAGGTTCCCCGCAGGATCAGTCGCAGCGCGGCTGTCGCAGCGTCGAGATGCCACCCCCAGCCGAAGGTGGCCAGAGCGAGGTCCGTCATCGGGTCGAAGCCCCGGTAGGACGCGTCGCGAAGCGCGGAGGAGGGCAGTTGGGGATGGATGAACACCGGCTGGCCGAGCTGTGCTGCGGCGGCGAAGAAGTCGTCGTAGACCGGGTCGTCCAGGAAGAGGTCGCCTGACCGGCCGTAGACCATGGTGCCGACGTGACCCAGGCCGGCGGCCCGCGAGAGCTCGGCGGCGACCTCATGCGGCGCCGACATGGGCAGGGTCGAGAGCGCCCGGAGCCTCGACGGGTTGCTGATGACGGCTTCGGCGGCGACGTCGTTCGCGGCACGGCTGAGCCGCACGGCATCCTCAGGGGCGAGCGGGTGCGTGCCAGGCGGTGTCAGGGCGATGATCGATACGTCGATGCCTTGAGCGTCCATGGCGGCTGTCCGGCCTGCGCCGAGGTCTTCCAGAAGCCGCCGGTTGTCGCCCAACTCGTTCAAGGCGAGGCTTTCGTCGCGGCGGTCGGGCGGGACGGATTGGAGGGCGGACGTCAGGTCCGGCATGATCCAATGTTCTTCGACAGCGATGAGCGTCATGTCGTTTTCCCCTTTTCGCTTTTTCATTGCTGCTGGTTCACCCGGGCAGCGACAGCACGGTCGGCTTCCCGTCTCAACTCGCGTGTGTGAGCATGACGTCGTTGAATTCGTCGGTCGTGACCTCGCCGATGGGGATGTGTTCGTCCCGAGTGGTGATTCCCGCATTGACGAACAGGATGTCCAGCGCCCGGCCGTCCAGACGCCTGTGGGAGCAGACATGGACCAGAGCCCTTCGTCGGTTCGTCGCCGCCGGGAGACCGGGATTCGTACCGGGCAAGCCTCGGCCACGCGCGGTGCGCAACGTCCCGCAAACGGCACTCGCCGTAGCATTCATGCCATGTTGCGTCCCGAGATCGTTGATTCCGACATTCTGAGGCCGGACGATGTGCGAATCCTTCGCGCCCTTCAGATCGATCCACGGGTCGGGTTCGCGACCGTGGCGACGGTCCTCGGGCTGTCCGAGCCGACCGTCGCCCGCCGCTACCGCCACATGCGGCGTGCGGGGATGATCCGGGTGGTCGGGGTCGTCGATCCGGGAGCGCTCGGTCAGAGCCGGTGGATGGTGCGCCTGCGTTGCCGGCCCGGCAGCGCCACGGCCATCGGCGAGGCACTCGCGCAACGCGACGACGTCAGCTGGGTCGCCCTGAACGCTGCCGGTTCCGAGGTCACCTTCGCCGTGCGCTCGCGATCACAGGAACAACGCGACGACCTGCTCGGCCGCCGGCTTCCCCGCACCACCGCCGTGCTCGACCTGCAGGCGTCGGTGATACTCCGTCAGTTCATCGGCGGACGCGGGCACTACTGGGCCGCACTCGCCGGAACCCTGACCCCCGAGCAGGAGTCCGCCCTGGGGTCCGGCGACAACCCGTTCACCGAACGGCCGGTCGTACGGAATCCGCCGTCGCAACTCGGCGACCAGGACGAGAAGTTGCTCGCAGCCCTCGCCGCCGACGGACGGGCCAGTCTCGTCGACCTCGCGGCTGCGGCCGATCTCACGCCGGGCCGAGTGTCACGACGTCTGAACGCGCTGCTTGCCGGCGGGGTGGTCCACATCGACGTGGAGATCGCACCGATGGCCCTGGGATACCGAGCCCGGGCGAACCTGTGGCTGCGAGCCCACCCGGGCAGGATCAAGGCTGTCGGGCGGATGATGGCGCAGATGCCCGAGGTGGGATTCGCCGCCGCGGTATCCGGACCGTACAACCTCCATGCCGTCGTACAGTGCCGTGATCTCGACGGGCTGCTCGAGTTCGCCACCGACCGCATCGGGACCCTGCCCGGTGTCGAAGGCATGGAGATCAGCCCCGTCTTCCGCCAGATCAAGCAGGCCGGAACCCGGGTCGACGGTGACCGCCTCACCGACCCGCCGAGCGAGCACGGCCGCCTCTGACGCCCTCGGCCTGTGAACCCTCATGGCTCGTCGCCGAGTTGCCTACGCATCACTCCCACGCCCACGCCACCACGCCACCGTGGCCCCCACCTGCTCCTCGACCGGGGTGGCGCGTACCGCGAACGCGGACTCGTAGGCGGAGGAGTCCACCACGAACGGCCGGTCGAACTGGTAGCGGATCTCGCGCAGTTCACGGAGCATGGGTGAGAAGAGCGATGCCGCCCCCAGGACCGCCTGCGGCAGCCTCCGTACCGCCACCGGGCCCGTCCCCGCCTCGGCGGCCAGCCGCCCGGCCATCTCCCGTGCCGACAGCGCGGGAGCCGTCGGCACATGCCACGCCCGCCCCCAGGCCTGCTCGGCCCCGGCGGCCTCGACCAGGGCCGCGGCCACATCGGGAAGGTACGTCCAGCTGTGCGGCGCATCCGGGTCGCCGAGCACCGAGACGGGCTTGCCCCGCAGCAGGCGCGGTACGACCCGCGAGGCCAGATGGCCCCCGTCGGTGACGCCGGGCCCGAAGAAGTCCGAGGCGCGCACCTCGACCGCCCTGATGCGGCCGTCCTCGTGCAGCTTGTGCACCTGTTCCCACGCGGCCGCCCGCGCCCGCCCCTTGGGGCCGGTCGCCGCGAGCGGCAGGTCCTCGGTCATGGGACGGTCCACCGGACCGTAGCCGTAGAGGTTGCCCAGCACGACCAGGACGGCCCCGGTCGCCTCGGCCGCCGCGCCCATCGACGCGGCCAGTTGCGGCCATTCCGCCGCCCAGCGGTGGTAGGGCGGCGCAGCGCAGCCGTACATCGCGACCGCGCCCCGGGCGACTTCGGCCAGTCGCGCGGAGTCGGCGGCGTCCGCCGCGACGTGCTCGATGCCGGGCTCGGGACGACGGCCGGACCTGGTGACGACGCGCACGGAGTGCCCCTGCTCGGCCAGCAGCCGTGCGGTGGCCGCCCCGGCGGGCCCGTAACCGATAACCACTTGAAGACTCACGCCCGCACCTTAGCGTGGGCGTCCGTCACCGTTTGAGGTAGGCCAGGACGGCCAGGACACGGCGGTTGTCGTCGGCGGACGGGTCGATCCGCAGCTTGGCGAAGATGCTCGCGGTGTGCTTGGCGACCGCACTCTCGCTGATGTGCAGGGCGTTCATGATGGCGGCGTTCGACCGGCCCTCGGCCATCAGCTTCAGCACGTCGTGCTCGCGCGGGGTCAGTTGCCCGGTGTTCCCCCTGGCGTCGCTGCGGGCCAGGAGTTTGGCGATGACCTGGGGGTCCATGACCGTGCCACCGGCTGCGACGGTGCGTACGGCGTCGATGAACTGGGCGGTGTGCGTGACCCGGTCCTTGAGCAGGTAGCCGATGGCGCCCTCGCCTCCGGCCAGCAGTTCGTGGGCGTAGAGCTGGTCGACGTACTGGGAGAGGATCAGGACGGGCAGTCCGGGCCGGGTGCGGCGGGCCCGGAGGGCGGCCTGCAGGCCCTCGTCGGTGAAGGTCGGGGGGAGCCGGATGTCGACCACGGCGACGTCCAGGTCCTCCTCGCACAGTGCGCGCAGCAGGGACGGGCCGTTGTCCACGGCCGCGACCACCTCGCAGCCGTGCTCCTGCAGGGTCCGTGTCAGCCCGTCCCGGAGCAGGAAGAGGTCTTCGGCAAGGACGACGCGCACGGTATCTCCAGGGTCACGGTGGTCGGTCCGCCCTGCGGGCTGTGCAGGGCGAGGGTTCCGTCGAAGGTGCTCAACCGGCGCCGGATGCCGTGCAGTCCGCTTCCCCGGGAGGCGTCCGCACCGCCATGGCCGTCGTCGGCGACCGTGATGCGCAGTGCCGCGTCCGCGTGGTCCAGGCGAATGTGCACTTCACGGGCGCCGGAGTGCTTGGCCGCGTTGGCGAGGAGCTCGCCGACCGCGAAGTAGGCGGCGGATTCGACGGGTGCGGGGAGCCGTCCGGGCAGCCGGGCCTCGACGTGGACGTCGAGGAAGCTGTCGAGCGCCAGGGACCGGACGGCGTCGCCGAGACCACGGTCGGCGAGGACGGGAGGGTGGATGCCGTGGACCAGGTCCCGCAGGTCCTGGAGTGCCCGCTCCGAGGTCGCGCGCACCTCCAGCAGCAGCTCGCGGGCGGCCTGCGGATCCGTGTCCAGCAGCCGGGTCGCCTCGTCCAGGGTCATGCCCAGGGCGACGAGCCTGGCCTGTGCCCCGTCGTGCAAGTCCCTTTCGATGCGCCGCAGTTCGGCCGCCTGTACGTCGAGGGCGTCGGCGCGGGTGTCGGTGAGGTGCTCGATGCGGCGGACGAGCTCGGTGGTGCGCGGCGCGGACAGGACGCGCCGGCTCCAGCGGGCGTGCAGCCGCAGCACCGCGGGGGCGAGGCGCAGCCCTGCCGCGATGAACGCGAGTCCGAGGAGGAGGGCCGCGAACATGGTGGTGGTGGAGTGGACGGGGATGAAGGCGTACCAGTTGCCGTCGTCGAGGATCCGCCAGACGAAGGGCTGCACCAGCGCGCCGAACGCCCCGTACTCGATGAGCGCGAGCGGCACCGCGACGAGCACTCCGCCGATCCACGGTTCCAGCCAGGCCCATCGGAGGTCGTGCCAGAACCCCTCGTCGCCGAGGATGCCGTGCGCCTGCCGGCGCCGGCTCACGGAGCCTTCGCGGGCGAGCGGTTCGGGCGGGCTGATGTGCGTGCCCGTCCAGTGGACGGCCCAGGACCGGTACCGGTCGGAGAGCCGACGCAGGGCCGTCGCGGCGCGCGGCAGCAGGGGGAAGCCGGCTCCGAGGGGGAGCAGGAGCAGGACGCACACCACGAGCCCGCCGGTCGCGGACACCGCGAAGGCGGCCAGCGACAGCAGCTGGCACCGGCCGGCCGCAGCCCAGCCGCCGCGCAGGCGCCCGTCCCCCCGTGCCATGGCCACCTGTCGCTCCGTCACCCCCGGCGCGCCCCCTGCGTCGCCGGCAGGATCATATCCGCAGGTGAACGCAGCACCCAGGGCACCGCTGCCAGCAGGCACGCGCCGCCGAACAGCACCATGGGCAGCACCGCGCCGGACTCCTCGTCCATGAACAGGAGCATCCCCAGATTGACCAGGGTGTGGAATCCGCCTGCCAGCAGCAGCCGGTTCGCCCGCACGCGCTCCAGGCCGAGCCCGAGGACGACGGACATCGCCACAGTGGCCAGCAGGAAGCCGGCCGCGTATGCCGGGGCCTGCGCGAAGACCTGCACGTGCCACACGCCCCACACGACGCCCACCAGTGCCGATGCGGTGAGCGGGCCGAACCGGGTCCGCAGCAGCGGCTGGAGCAGGCACCGCCAGCCGATCTCCTCGCCGCACGCGCCGACCAGTTGCGCCACCACGATCAGCGCGAAGGGGTTCTGCAGCGTGCGGGGGTCGGTCATCCGGGCAGTGCCCTCCGCGCACGCGTACGCGCCCACGCTCAGCGCGATGATCAGCGGCGCCGTGAGCAGCAACAGCACCTCCCGTCCCACCGGGCCCCGCGTGCGGCGGCCGGGCAGGACCCCGGAGAGCCGGCGCCGCACCCGGGAGGGCCACAGCAGGCCCACCGCCACCACCCCTGCGGCGGGGCCGAACTGCGTGAGCTGGACGACCTCCGGCGGAATCCCCGTCGCAGGCTGTACCGCCCCGAACACCCCTGCCGCCACGAATGCGACGGCGAGGTACACCCCTGCCTCCGCCTTCCATTCCCGCATGCTGTCTGGCCTCCCGCTCACTCGGTCCGTATGCGTCGACGTCGACGATTCCGGTCCGCGAGGGCGCGGCCATTGCGGGTAGGTGCCCAAGAGGGGTGTATCCAGATGCACCCCCCTTGAGCACGGCCGGCCCCAGGGCCCTGCGACCGTGCCCGGTTGTGCACCGGCGCATTTCCCCGTGGGCCGTATTCCGGTTCGCGCAGGCATCGCCCGGGGAATTATCCGGACACCCCCGGCATCCGCGCGCCGCGGAATGGTGCGGAAATCACAATTTCCCGGCAACGGGCCGAACCGGCCCGGCAGGAGAACGGGATGTCCTTGCCGCACCGCCCCCACCGCCGATCCGGCCGCCGTCCCGGCCGCCGTCCCAACAGAAGGCTCCGTGCCCTGCTGGCGGAGGCCCGGTGGACGCAGGGCGCGCTCGCCCGCGCCGTCAACGCGGCCGCCGCCGAGGTCGGTCTGAGCCTGGGCTACGACCGCACCTCCGTGGCGCACTGGCTCAGCGGCACCCGGCCCAGGGCGCCGGTGCCGGAGTTGGTGGCGGAGGTGTTCACGCGGCGCCTGCAGCGCACCGTCTCCCCGGACTCCGCGGGGTTCGCCGCAGCATCGCCGCAGGGAGACCCCCGCTCCGACCGGCGGAGGAAACGTTCCCCCGAGGCCGGACTCGTGGCCCTCGCCGGAGCCGAGGCCGACCCCGTCCGCAGGATCGCGGCACAGCAGCAGCCCTATCGCGAGGTGCTGCTCCGCACGGCCCACCAGGACACACCGGCGCCCCGGAAGCCCTTCCCCCGGCACGGCGGCCACCCCGCCGACGCGGAGACCCGCATGCTGCAGTGCGCGGAGCGCTTCTACGCCGCGTCGCTCGACGCCCACGGCGGCCGCAGCGCACGCTCCTCCCTGGCGGCCTACCTCACCCAGGACGTCGCCCACTGGCTCCGCTCCGCACGCACGGAACACGCGCGCAGGACGGTCCTGGTGGAGGCCTCCCGGCTGACGTTCCTGCTGGCCAGGATGTACGAGGACACCGCGGCCCACGGGCTCGCGCAACAGTGCTTCGTCACCTCCCAGCAGCTCGCCGCCGAATCCGGTGACCGGCTGGCCTGGGCGGTCGGCCTGCGCGGCCTCAGCGCACAAGGACTGTCACTCGGGCACCACCAGGCCGCGCTGCACGCCGCCGAGGCCGCAGCGGAGGCGGGGCAGCGGGCGGGCGGCGGGCCGGGGGCGTATCTGCTCGCCCAACTCGCCGTGGCCCAGGCCGCCTGCGGCCTCCGGCACCAGGCCCTGCGCTCCCTCGGCCATGCGGAGCACTGCATGGAATCGGCCGCGGAACCGGCCGCGGAACCGGGCCACGAGCACGGGCCGTTCACCACCTACACGCCTGCCGCACTGGACTTCCAGCGCGCGAGAGCCCTGAGATTCCTGGGGGATTCCTCCGCCGCGTGCGAGGCACTGACCCGGTCACTGGCCGTACGTCCTGCAACGGACCGCCGGGGACTGGCGCTCAGTCACGCGCAGCGGGCGGAAATCCTGCTCCGCAGCGGGCATGTCGAGGAGGCCTGCCTCTCGTGGCACTCTTTTCTGGAGCATTACCGGTACTTGCGCTCCGGTGCGGCCGACACTTCCGCCGTCCGGCTGCGCCGTCTGCTGGCCCCATATCGCCGGACCCCGGCCGCCGCACAGGTTCTCGCGCGGGCCGCGGCGGAACAGGGCGGACGGTACCGGCGCTTATCGCCGGGCAGGCGGCGGCCGGGCGGAAACTTTCACTCCGTTCAACACTCCCGGTGCCGCCTGCACAACTCCCGGCGCGCCCGGCATTGTTGAATTGAACAAGGAAATGCCTTTCCGGGCTCCGCGGGCCGGTGAAAGGAGCCTGTGCCGTGAGCATTGTCCACCTCTTCCCCGGGCAGGGGGATTTCGCGCTCGGTCCCCTGCTGCGGGCCGCCCGGATGCACCGGCCCGTGCACGACGCCCTCGCCGGGGTGCTCCGGCAGACCGACGGCGTCGCCGCCGAGTTCGGCATCAGGCCGCTGGGTCCCTGGCTGCTGGGGACGTCGCCGCCCAGCGGCCGCGAGCTGGCCACGGCCGCGCCGGGGGCCCCGCAACTGGCCCTGTTCTGCTCCTCGCTGACCGTCAGCCGGGCCCTCGGTGCCGTCGGGCTGACGCCCGAGCGGGCCCTGGGGGTGGGCTTCGGCGAGATCGCCGCCCTCACGGCGGCCGGCGTGTTCGACGTCGCCGGAGGCGCCCGAATCGCCTGTCTGCTCGCCCGCTCCCTGGCCCGGTGCGACGGGAGCATGCTCCTGTTGCGGACGGGAGAGGAGCAGGCGCACGTCCTCATCTGCGCCGCGCGCACCCGCGGGCTGGCCCTGGCCTGTGTGAACGACCCCGGCGAGACGGTGGTCGGCGGCGCCTCGGCCGCCGTGGCGGCCCTGGAGCGCGTCGCCCGGCGCCGCGGTGTGTCCGCCGCCCGGCTGCAACTGCCTTTCCTCTGCCACCACCCCTCGCTCACCGACGAGGCGCACTGTTTCGCCGCGTCGATCCGCCGCATTCCCGCCGCGCCCGCGCGCTTCCCCGTGCACTCCGCCGTCCTCGGCCGCGCGTACGGCAAGGGGGACGACATCCACCGCGGGCTCGCCGACTGCCTCGTCCACCCCGCGCGGGTCCCCGAGGTGCTGCGCCAGGTGTGGACGGCTCCGGTCACGCTGCTGCTGGAGGCCGGCACCGGGCAGGCCCTCACCCGCAGCGTCCGCAGCTCGCTTCCCGCGGCCGCAGCCACGGCCCACGCCCCGCTGGCGGACCCCGGCTTCCCCTGGCGGCACCCCGAGCACCTGCCCATCCAGGGCGCCCCTGCTGCCACTTGTGCCCCTTGCCCACCTCCTGCCCCGGAGGCCTCGCGATGATCCCCCGCACCGGGGCCGAGGCCGAACTCACCCGCATCGTCGGCGGGCCGCACCCGGTCGAGCTGTACGAGCGGCTCACGGCCGCGCTCACGGCCGGCGCCGTACCGGAGGCGGCTCACGCCGGCCACGGCCGGCGGACCCACCACGCCCTGCGCCGGCTGGCCAAGGCCCTGCCGCCGGCCCGGGACCTGCTCGGCGACCCGTATCTGCTCGCCCTCATGAGCACCAGCACGGCCGCCGCCGACCCGCCCCTGTACCTGGCCGCCCTCTCGCACTACGTGCTCTGCCTGGGATCCGTGCTCTCCCTGGCGGGCGACCCGGCGGAACTCCGGTCACAGCTGGACGCCCTGGAGAGCGGCTACGCCAAGGGCGTCTTCCTGGTGACGGAGACGGGGGACGCGGGAAGCCACCTGGCGCTGCGCACCACGGCCCGTTTCGACGCCGAGCAGCGGGAGTTCGTCCTCACCACCCCCGACGCGGGAGCGGCGAAGTTCGCCGGCGTCGGTGCTCTCGGGGAGCCGCAGACCGCCGTGGTGTGCGCACGCCTGCAGACCGCGCACCAGGACTGCGGGGTGTTCTCCTTCCTGGTCAACCTCTGCGACGAACAAGGGCTGCTGCCCGGCGTGCGGATCTCCGCGCCCCTGGACCTGGGCGCCCTGCCGCTGGATTTCGCCCTCGTCCGGTTCGACGGCGTACGCCTGCCCTACCGGAACTGGCTGCGCGACACCGCCCGCATCGACGACCGCGGCACCTTCCACGATCCCCTCCCCGGTCCGGACGCACGGTTGCACCGCACGCTGAGCGTGGGGCAGGCGCTGTGGGCGACCCTGCCCTCGGCCCTGGCCGCGATGGCCCGGCAGTGCGCGGTCCTGACGCTGCGTCACTCCACCCACCGCCGCAGCCACGGGCGGCTCGCGCCGGGCTCCCCCGCCCTGGCCTACCGGATCCAACAGCACGCCGTGCTGGGGGCGTTGGCCGAGTCCTTCGCCCTGACGTGCATGGGCAACGCTGCCCTGGACGCCTGGCAGCGGTCTCCCGGCGCGGCCCGCTCCGCCGGGACGGCCTTCTCCCCCTGGACGGCGGTCGACCCGGTCCTCTCGGTGTACAAGGCCCACGCGGCGAGCACCACCGCCCGCCTGGCCGCCGAGTGCCAGCACCGCTGCGGCCTCGCCGGATACCTGGACCTCAACCGGCTCGCCGCGTACCAGGGCTTCGCCCACGCCTTCGACAGCGCGGGCGGCGACAACCGGCTGATCCTCCTGGACACCGGACGCTCCCTGGTCGACCGGCCGAGGCTCGACGACGGGGGAACGGCCCCGCCCTCGCGCATCCCGCCACGCAGCCTCACCTGGTGGCCCACCGCCGCCCGGGCCCACGAGGCGCGCCTGACCGCGGGACTGCGCAGGGCCCTGCGCCGGGGCGAGGAACACGGGCTGCGCGGCCTGGAGTTGTGGAACCCCCTGCTGACCACGGCGTACGAGCTCGGCGCGGCGCACGCGAGCCGCCTGGCCGCGGAGCGGGTGGCCCGCACGGTCAGCGAGGTCCGCGACCCCGAACTCGCCGCCGCCCTGCGCCCGTTGGCGGCGCTGTACGGGGTCGCGGAGGCACGCCGCCTGTCCGGCGGCCTGCTCTCCACCCAGGTCCTCGGCCCCGGTACCGTGCGCGCCCTGCCGCGCGCGATGGACGAGCTCTGCGACCTGCTCCTGCCCCGGCTGCGCCTGCTGGAGGGGGTCATGGGCTCCCCCGGCACCGGGCGGCCGGTCCCGCTCGGCGCGGCCGACTACGCCCGCGCCCTCGCCGACTCCCTCGCCTGGAGCACCGGAGGGCGGGTGTGAACGACACGCACCGCACCACAGTTCAGGTGCGGTGGGCGGGGCGGGGCCAGCTGGTGATCTCGTACGCGTCGCCGTACGTCCGCCACTTCAGCGGCGGTCTGAGGTCGAAGTTGCCCTCGTCGAGGAAGACCCGCTGCTCGGTGTCGACGCGCGTGGTGTTGCCGTGCACCGTCTCGTCCTTGATCGCGACCTTGCGGGCGTCGAGGAAGGCGTTGAGATACGCCCGTTCGTCGCCGCCGCGGGCCGGGAGCCGCGCCTTCTTCATCGCGTTCGCGCGGATGGCGCCGAAGCTGTCCTTGTCGTGGCCGTTGCCGTGCATGACGATGGCGTCGAAGTAGACGAACTGGCCCAGCGCGCGCAGCCCGTCCGCCTTGGCGCGCCGCACCGCGGGGTCGAAGTAGACCTCGTCGCGCTCCTCCTCCTGTGCGGCCTGGAAGGCCCGGTCCCGCGCGGCGGTGCGCCAGGCCTGCTCGAAGGGGGCGTCGAGGCCGGCGTGCGAGGCGGTGCCGTTGACCCGGCGCAGGGCGGGCAGGTAGGGCGCGAGCGGGTTGTGCGGGCTGCGGCGGGTGTAGCGGAGCACGACGTCGAGCATGTCGCCGGTGCCGGAGCAGAAGCCGATGATCCCGCCGGTGTATCCCTGACCGTCGCCGATGTCCTGGAGATATCCGTACTGGCTGCGCCAGTCGAGGGTGGAGTTCTCGGCGCTGGCCACCAGCTCCATGGCGACCTCCTTGGCGCGCGGGCTGTCGAGGCCTGTGCCGTGCGGGTGAAGGGCGGGGGCCGCGCTGCCGGTTGCGGTGAGGGCCGCGGAGGCGAGGAGGGCGAGGGCCGACGCGGCGGCGAGTGTGATCCGCAGGTGCATGCCGACCATCGGTAACCGGTGCGGGAGGGAGGGACAAGCACCGGGGGTTCAGGGCGTGTCCCGCTCGCGCCCCTGACGGGGCGCCGCAGGCGCACCGGCAGCACGTCGGGTCCCGCACACCCCCTTCTATTCTTGGCGCGAGCATGCCATCCTCCGAGCGTCGGCCTGACGGCAACAGCCCCCCGCGGAGCGCCGCACCGCACCTCCGGCGTCTCCCGCAGTCAGCGCCGTCGGACGAAGGACCGGCTGCCCGGACCGCCGCAGGGCCCTGCGGTACGGCCACGGCGGCCGGCAGTGGCGCGCGCCCGGTCGCCGCTCTCCGGCCCGGCCCGCGCGCGGTACCGCTACCCCCCACGGAAGGCCATCCATGTCCCGCACACGCTTGGCGGCGCTGGCCGCCGGAGCGACGGCCCTGGCCGCCGCGGCCATGTTCCCGCAGGCCTCATCGGCAGTGGCCGACACCACGGCCGCTCCCCCGCCCTCCCCCGACACCGCAGTCGTCTACCGGATCCCGGCCCACCACCGGCAGGACGCGCAGAAGCTGATCCGGGCCGGCTACGACCTCCTCGAACGCCGCCAGGGCGACGACCTGTTCGTCCTGGGCGACCGGAGCTCGGCCGCCGGGCTGCGCCGGCTCGGCTTCGCGCCGACGGTCGAGTCGACGATGCCGAGATCCAGGCCCTCGGCACACGCCCGACCCGACGCGGACGGCACCTACTACGGCGGCTACCACACCGTCGACGCCCACTACGCGCACCTGGACCAGGTCGCCGCCGCGCACCCCGACATGGCGACGACCATCACCTACGGGCAGTCCTGGCTCAAGCAGGCCGGGTCCGGCGGCCACGACCTCAAGGCGATCTGCATCACCAGGATCAAGCCGGGCGACTGCCAGTTGAACCCCGGCGCGGCCAAGCCCCGCTTCTTCCTCATGAGCCAGATCCACGCCCGCGAGATCACCACCGGCGAGATGTCCTGGCGCTGGATCGACACGCTGACGAACGACTACGGCAAGGACCCGGACATCACCCGGCTCATGGACTCCACCGAGATGTGGGTGGTCCCCATCGCCAACCCGGACGGCGTCGACATCGTCGCCCAGGGCGGCGACAACCCGGTCCTGCAGCGCAAGAACGCCGACAACGCCAACGGCGTCTCCTGCGGCTGGACCGGGCAGACCGGCGTCGACCTCAACCGCAACGCCGGCACCCACTGGGGCGGCCTCGGCACCTCCACCCAGCCGTGCAGCGAGGTCTACCTCGGGCCCGCCGCGGACTCGGAGGCGGAGAACACCGGGCTGGAGAGCCTCTTCCGGCAGTTGTACCCGGCCGTGCGCACCGGCACGGGCGACGGCGACCCCGCGCCCGCCGACGCCAAGGGCATGATGATCAGCCTGCACAGCGACGCGAGCATGGTCCTCTTCCCGTGGGAGGCGGATCACACGATCCACAGCGGCAACGACGCCGCACTGCGCGCGCTCGCCGGGCGCATGGGGTCGATCACCGGTTACCAGTCCGGGCAGGCCGGGGAGATCCTCTACGACGCCTCCGGCGGCACCGACGACTGGACGTACGACAAGCTCGGCCTGGCCAGCTTCACCATCGAGATAGGTGACAGCGACGGACGCGGGTGCAGCGGCTTCACGCCCGCCTTCTCCTGCCAGGACAGCTATTTCTGGCCCAAGATCAAGCCCGCTCTGGTGTACGCCGCCCAGCACGCGGCCGCCCCGTACCAGGGGGCCGACACCGCCCGGTGAGCCCGAGCCGGCTCCGGGGCCCGGGCCGGGCTCCCGGGGCCGGTTGGCAAAGACTGGCTAAAAGTAAATACAGTAGGCGTTCGATTCGTGTACCCCACGCCAGAACGGATGCCCACTGTGGACATGAGCGCGGCCAATCGCAAGGGCCTCAGTCTCTTCGCCCTGATCATGATCGGCCTCGGCTCCATCTTCGGCTCCGGCTGGCTCTTCGGGGCCGGGCAGGCCGCCCAGGTGGCCGGGCCCGCCGCGCTCGTCGCCTGGGTGATCGGCGCCGTCTTCATCGGCATGATCGCCATGTCGTACGCCGAGGTCGGTGCCGCCTACCCGCTGCCGGGGGCCATGGCCCGCTTCGGCTCCCTCTCGCACGGCCCCGTGCTCGGCTTCGTCACCGGCTGGGCGGTGTGGATCGCGACCGCCTCCCTGATCCCCATCGAGGCCATCGCCGGCACCCAGTACATGTCGTCCTGGAGCTTCGGCTGGGCCCGGAGCCTGGTCGCCGACGGCCGGCTCTCCGCCACCGGCATGGCGACGGCCCTGGT
Source organism: Streptomyces sp. NPDC002536 (assembly GCF_053594995.1). Taxonomy (NCBI): domain Bacteria; kingdom Bacillati; phylum Actinomycetota; class Actinomycetes; order Kitasatosporales; family Streptomycetaceae; genus Streptomyces; species Streptomyces sp. NPDC002536. The sequence continues at coordinate 48,549 of NZ_JBSFWU010000034.1, read as the reverse complement.
CCTCACCTTCGCCCTGTGGCTGGCCTGCTACTGGTCCGTGGCCCTGCTGGCCCGCGCCAACAACCTGCTCACCCTGGTCAAGTTCGCCATCCCGGTCCTCGCCGTCGCCGCGCTCATCGCCTCCGGCTTCCACACCGGCAACTTCACCGACCACGGCGGCTTCGCCCCCAACGGCTGGTCCGCCGTGATGACCGCCGTCACCACCTCGGGCGTCGTCTTCGCCTTCAACGGCTTCCAGGCCGTCGTCAACCTCGGTGGCGCCGCCAAGAACCCCGGCCGCGCCATCCCGCTCGCCCTCGTCGGCGCGCTCTCCCTCGGCCTGGTCATCTACCTCGCCCTGCAGGTCGCCTTCCTCGGCGCCGTCCCGCCGGAGAAGCTCGCCGAGGCCGGCGGCTGGAGCGGCATCAACTTCGCCTCGCCCTTCGCCGACCTCGCCAAGCTGCTGATGCTGCACTGGGTCGTCACCATGCTCCAGTTCGGCGCGTTCATCTCCCCCAACGGCGCCAACATCGGCAACGTCGCCTCGGCCGCCTACCTGGCCCAGAACCTCGCCGAGACCGGCTTCTTCCCCAAGAAGATCGCCGAGGTACACCCCCGCTACGGCGTCGCCCGCCCCGCGATGTGGCTCAACCTGGCCTTCTCCGTGCTGCTGCTCCTCACCATCGGGCACAGCTGGGAGGCGCTCGCCAGCGTGGTCTCCGCGGCCATGGTCGTCTCCTACCTGATGGGCCCGATCGCGGTCGGCGTCTTCCGCAAGACCAAGCCGAACCTGCCCCGCCCCTTCCGCCTGCCCGCAGCCTCGGTGCTGTGCCCGCTCACCTTCGCCTTCGCCGCCTGCGCCCTGTACTGGTCGAAGTGGCCCAACACCGGCAAGGTCGCCCTCCTCACCCTGATCTCCGTGCCCATCGCCGCACTCGTCCTGCGCCGCCGCGGGGAGACGGACCTGCGCCGCCAGTTCGCACCGGCCTGGTGGATGGCCGCCTTCCTGCTGTGGATGGCAGGACTCTCGGCCCTCGGCGGCAAGGAGTTCGGCGGCCACGGTGTGATCACGGGCGGGGCCGACATCGCCCTTGTCGCCCTGTCGGCCTTCGGCTTCTACTTCTGGGCCGTCCGCGCCGGCGTCCGCGCCCACGAGGCGGGGCTGCCGGACGCCGACCCGGTCCTCGAAACCGCCCGGGAGACGACGCCCGAGGCCGAAGCCGGGGACGAGCCGTCGAAGGTGGCCGTGGGGGCCTGAGCCCTTCCGGCCGGGACCGGTCGGAGGACGCCCTGATGATCGGTTGCGGGCGATCCGGATCGCCCGCACCGGGGACCGGGGCCCGGAGCACCGTGCCAGTGGGCGGTCCATGGACAAGCCTCGGCGTCGCCGACGCCGACAGCCACCTGCTTGCCCTGCGGGCCGCTGAGGGAACGGTGGTCGCCGAGTGGGCAAGCACCCACAGGGTCCATGACGCTCCTGCCAGGAGCGCCCCTTCGCGGTTGCTCGGTGACCACTGATCAGCTCGTGGCTATGGCCGGTGCTCTTACACGCATGTACGAGTCCGTCCCTCGCGGACTGGTGGCACAACTGCCGTACCGCGTCTGGAACGAGCACCAAGCCGTTCGCGGAATTCATACGTGGTACGAGCAGCTGCACCGGACTGCCCCACCCCGGATCGTCGAGCGGGCAGTTGCTGAAGGAATGCGGTGGCTCGAGCTGACACCGTCGGCCTCAGCAGCGGAACCTGATGTTCCAGTGGTGTTCGGCCAGGCGGACGGCAACCTGGCCAACTTTCTGTGGGACGGCGCAAGCGTCAGAATCGTCGACTTCGAAGCCTCGGGCCGTAGCGACCGTTCGTACGAACTGGCCGACGTGGTGGAGCATGTGTCCGTCTGGGCTGACAGCGACTTCAATACTGCGAGCTTCGTTGGGCTCTTTGACCTGACGAGGTCCGAAAGGCTGAGGCTTGGCCGGTGCCGCCGTCTCATTTCCCTGATGTGGCTATTGGTCTACGCCCTAAGGGATCCGGAACAGGCCTACAACCCGTCCGGGACAGCCGAGCGCCAGGCGGATCGCCTGCTGACCCTGCTCGGCTGACACCAGCCCCATGGGCCGGCGGTGTCGGTGAAAGGTCAGCCCAGGCCGAGGTCGTTCTTCCAGGAGCGGCTGGTGAAAGTGGTCCTGGTTCCGAAGGGGTCGTCCCAAGTGGTGCCGTGACGGACGGCGGCCAGCCAGGCACGGTTGCTGATGCTGTCGCGCATCCGGATCGACCCGGTGTTCTCGTTCTCGGAGATCCAGGCGTCGCCCTTACCCGCAATGTCGAAGCGGAGCGCGAAGCGGATCTGCTCGGGGTAGATGTTCCACTCGTTGACCTTACGCATGGTGTTGTCGGACCCGGAGTGGGCGATGTAGTAGTCCGAGCCCTTGCGCTGGACCGGCTTGCTCCAGGAGCCGCTGGTGCCGATCCGGTACTGGAACTCGGCTCCGTCGAGGGTGTAGTTGTCGATGTCCCCGGCGGCGGTGACGAACCGGCATTGGAGGATCTCGGACTTGGAGACCGACGTCTTGGGGGAGAAGTCCTTGTTGTCCCACAGGCCGACCGGGTAGTAGGTGTCCCCGGTCCCCTTGCACCAGTACAGCAGGAACGGCATGTTCGCGGCCAGCCGCTGCTTCTTGTTGTCCTTGTTCTTGTAGTGGACGAAATCGTTGGTGGCGAGGAGACCGGACTCGTTGTCCTTGGCCGCGCGCTGCGCGGCCTCCTCCTCGGGTGTGGCCTGGTCCTTGGGCAGGGTGTTGCCGTCGGTGGTCATGGTCTTTGCCTCTCGGAGCGGGATCAGCGGTGGTCAGTGGTCGATCTCGTGCCGTTCGGCCCGCTCGCGCAGGTCGTCGGTGAGCAGGCCGGCGGGAAAGGCCAAGCCGACGTCGAGGTGGCGGACCCCGGAGCCGGCCTGCCCGGCGAGGGCCTGGAGCTGTTCGGCAAGGGCGTCGGTCATGGGGACGGACTGGAGGGTGTAGATGTCCTTGAGGTTGCCCTCGATGCCGGGGGCCTCGACGACGCCACTGAACTTGCCGATGGTCCTGCTGCCCTTGTTGGCGCGCATGTAGATGAAGTCGCCGTCCAGGACGCGGGCCACGGGGGAGACCTCGATCCAGGCGATCCAGCCGGGGCGGATGGTGACGGTCATCGACTGGGAGAAGGTCGTGGACTCGCTCCAGGTGGCGCTGAAGGAGTAGGTGGTGGACGCCTTGATCATGTCGAAGAAGCTCGCCTCGACCGAGTACTCGATGCCGAAGCTGTACTCGGAGCCGATCGTCCTCGATCCGCCGACGGTCATCGACGCTTCGTCCGGGGTGTTGTTGAAGACCGGGTCGCCGACGTAGGCGGGAATGCCCCGGTAGTAGCTCATCACCTTCCAGTTCCCAACGATCCCGTAGCCGTCCGTGTTGTCCCCGACCGGGTCCTTCCAATGTGCGGCGGGGACCTCGCTGGACTTGATGGTCGGTATCTTCTCCGGGAAGTCGTAGTAGCTGCCGAACCCGAGCCGGTGCATCTTCTCGCCCAGAGCCCGCTTGTCCGGGTCACGGCTCAACAGCAGTTCACGATCGTCGGTGGCCACAGCACTCCTCACAACGAGACGGAAATGAGCACAGACACCGGACAGCACCGGCCCCGTGCCCCCGTCATCCTCAAGCACCCGACGACTACGAAGACGGGAAAAGACGAAACTCCGTCCCTCGAACGCGATAACGGCCTGAACGTGGCCAAGTGGCGGGTTCCGCGCGGCGCGTATCCCGACCGCCCTCCTGGCCAGGGCCTGTCCGACGGGTCAGCACAGGCCCTGACCCCGGCACGTGCGGCCACGGCCCGCCTGATCCCTGCACGTCACCCGGCGGGAGCCTCCTCAACGGCGTTGGCCAGAAGTTCTGCGAGCTCCCGGTGTCCGGAACGGTTCGCGTCGTCCAGCGGCGTATGACCCCACCGGTCGACCGGCCGGGGGTCGACCCCTTTGCACAGCAGAAAGGCCGCGACGTCCATGTGGCCTTCGGCCGCGGCCAGATGGAGTGCAGTGCGTCCGTCGTAGTCGGCGGCGTCGAGGGGGACGTGGCAGGCGGCCAGGCGGCGTATCTCGTCGAGGTCGCCCTGGCTGGCGGCGAAGCACAGGCCCACGATGCCCTCGATCCGGCTCTGGTTGCGCCGCAGGCGCGGATCACGTTTGCCGGTCCCGGGCCCCGAGCCGGTGAGCAGGTCGTAGGTGTGCACGTTGTAGCAGTCGACCAGACGCCGGCAGACCTCGATACCCCGCACCGAATTCCCCTGGGCGTCCAGCCGCGGCGACCAGACGGCGATGCCCATCAGCTGGGGGACGACCAGCATCAGCGCGCCGGAGACGCCGCTCTTGGCCGGCAGCCCGATGGTGAAGGCGAACTCCCCGGAGAAGTCGTACATGCCGCACGAGGACATCAGCGACAGGCAGTGGCGCACCGTCCCGGCGGAGAAGACGCGGTCCCCGGTCAGTGGGCACACCCCGGCATTGGCCAGGGAGGCCGCCGCGATGGCCAGGTGCCGGGCGGTGACCTCGATCGAGCAGCACTGGAAGTAGAAGTCCAGGGTGTCCAGGAGATCGGTGCCGGGCGGGAACGCCCCGCGTTCGCGCATCGAATACCCCAGGGCGAAGTTGCGGTCCGCGGTGGTGCGTTCGGACAGGTAGACGGAGTTGTTGAAGCCGACGGCCCGCCCGCCGGCGAGCCGCCGCCACGCGTCGGCCACGAAGTCGAAGCGGTCCGCGGCGTCCAGGCCCTGCTGGATGAGCGCACAGCTCATGATCGCCCCGGCGTTTATCATCGGGTTGTGCGGCAGCCCGGCCTTGTTGAAGGTCAGCTCGTTGAACCCCTGGCCGCTGGGCTCGCGTCCCACATGGCGGTGGACGGTGTCGGGCCCGTGCTCCTCAAGAGTGAGGCAGTAGTTGACGGTCTTGGACACCGACTGCAGGCAGAAGCGCACTCCCGCGTCGCCGATGGAGAACCGCTGCCCGTCCACCGTGCACACCGAGATCGCGAACCGGTCCGCCGCCACCCGCGCCAGCTGCGGAATGTAGTCGGCCACGGCACCGCGCCCATCGGCCCGGACCTCCCGGTGGATCCGCCGCACATCGGCCACCAGCGCGGGAAAGTCCGGTACGGCCAGCTCTCCCCGGGCGGCCCGCTCGATGATGCCGCTGTTGCGCTGGGTTCCGGCGGTGAACTCCTCGACGGTCACCGACGCCCCGGCCGGACGGGCCCGCTTCAGGTAGGCGATGGTCTCGGCGATCCGGGGGTCGTCCGCCAGAACGCCCGCCCGTCGCAGCACCTCGAGCACCTGATCGGGGACGAACCGGCCGGACGGCTCCCGCTCGAAGAACTCGACGACACCGGTGTGCGCCCCGGCCCTCCGACGGGCCGGCGCCCCGGAAGGGTCGCAGGCCGCGGGATGCTTCCCCGCCTTCGCAGCAGCCATTGCAAACCCCTCGCCCCAAGTGCCTCTGCCGCACCGGCAATTCCCGCTTATGAGCGACGAGAACCGGCCACGCCGCGATGTGTGTACGCGCGACCGGTGGTGCGGTGGCGGACCCGGGCGGGCGCGACCTGCCGCGCGCCGTGCACGGTGGGGCGCCCCAAGAGGGTCAAGAGGGGCAAGAGGGTGGTTCACGCCCCGCCGGCGTCATGCTGCGCGGAAGGCCAGTACCGCGTTCTGGCCTCCGAAGCCGAAGGAATTGCTGACCACGGCACCCACCGCTGTGCGCCGGGGGGCTGCGGTGACCACGTCGAGGTGAATGTCGGGGTCGAGGACGTCGAGATTGGGGGTGGGCGGGATGATCTGATGCCGGAGGATCAGCGCCGCGCACACCGCCTGGATGCCGCCGGAGCCGCCGGCCGCGTGTCCCAAGGCCCCCTTCAACGCGGTGACCGGAGGCGGCTCCTGGCCGAAGACCGATCTCAACGCACGGTATTCGGCGAGGTCGTTGATCCTGGTCGAGGTGCCGTGCGCGTTGACGTGGCCGATGTCGGCCGGAGAGAGACCGGCATCGGCCAGGGCGCTGCGCAACGCCTGCGCAGCGCCGCGGCCGCCGGGGTGGGGTGCCGTCATGTGGTGGGCATCGCACGAGGCGCCGTACCCGGCGAGGTACGCGTACGGGGCGACGCCCCGGGCGCGGGCGTGTGCCGCCCGCTCGAGCACGAGCACCCCGGCGCCCTCACCGAGGACGAAACCGTCACGCCCGGCGTCGAAGGGCCGTGACGCGACGCCCGGATCGGACCGGCGGGTGGACAGCGCCCTCATCTGGTGGAAGCACACGGCGGCGGTGCGCGTGCGAATCGACTCGCTGCCGCCGACGAGCGCGATGTCGCAGGCGCCGGACCGCACGAGGTGGCAGCCCAGGCCCACTGCCGTGGCGCCGGAGGCGCAGGCGGTCGAGACGGACAGGTTCGGGCCGCGGGCACCGAGGTCGATGCCGACCTCCCCGGCGGACATGTTGGGCATGCTGCGCATCAGTGCCATCGGAGACACCTTCTCCGGTGTGCCGGCGGCCATCAACGTGTAGACCTGCTCGTGATGTTCGGTGCTGGCGGATGCCGTACCGATGACGACGGCGACGCGGGAGGAGTCCCATCGGGAGGTGTCCAGCCGCGCGTCGGCCACGGCCTCGCGGGCTGCGCTCACCGCCATGGCCGTGTAGCGGTCGAGCCGGGCGGCGAGGCGTGATCCCAGGCGTGCGGACACGTCGAAGGGGGCTGGGCAGGAGAAGTCGACGGCCAGTCCGGCGAGCAGCGGATCGGGCACTGCGCGCGGGACTCCGGAGAGGAGACCGGCCCAGGTCTCCTGCGCCGTCGGGCCGGCCGGAGTCACCGCTCCGAGTCCGGTGACGGCCACGTCCGTGGCGTCCGCGGTCCGCCTCACCGGCTGCCCCCGGCCTCCTCCTGCGCGGCGGCGGACTGGGCGGAGCCGGTGCGCGATGCGGCGCCGAGGATCCGTGCCGCTTCGCCGAGGGACGTACTCATGGTGAAGTCCTCCAACGTGACGGCGCCGGGCGCGTGTTCCGCAAGGACCAGTGAGACCTCCAGCATCGAGACGGAGTCGAGCCCGAGTTCGGCGAAAGTGCGGCCGGGGCCGAGCTCCTGGGGTGCGCAGCCGATCCTCTCCACGAGGGCCTGGGTGAGAAGTGCATAGACGCGGTCGTAACCGTCAGGGCTGTCGGTCATGGACGAGATTCCTCGGGCGGTCGAGGTCCAGGAGGACCGAGGGAGACTGAACAGGCCCACCATCGACGGGCCTCACGGCTCGCCGGTGGCCACGAGAGCGGCCGCTCGGCAGGGGCTTCCCGGCTTCCGGAGCCGGGGCACCTCCGGTGCGGCGCGGTCCACCGCCTGCTCGGCGGCCCGGGCCAGGGACCGCCGGTCGGACTCCGGGCAGGCCGACAGGGCATCGAGCCGCTCGACCTCGACGACCAGGCCGCGCTGGGCGATGAGCAGCATGACCGATTCCGCCACGGACATGGGGCCGACCAGGGCGGCCGCCGTGGTGGCACGGCCGGCCGACCGGTACCGCAGCACCACGGGCAGGACGGGCACGCCCGCGTCCAGGGCGGCCTGGAAGAACGCCGGCCGGTACGGCCCGCCGGCCGAGCCGCACCACGTCGTCGCCTCGGGACAGACGAACACCCGGTCGCCGGCGCGCAGCGCCCGGGTGACCCCGGCGACGGCCGCGGGCAGCGCCGACAGCCGTTCGCGGTCGACGTACAGCGTGCGGCCGAGCGCGGCGGCCCGTCCGACGAACGGCCATCGCCGTACGTCCGCCTTGCTCAGCGGCCGGGCGGGGTCGTAGCCGACGAGAACGAGGTCGTCGAGCAGCGAGGTGTGGTTGATCACCAGCAGGCCGGGCGCCGTGTCCCGGGGCCCGGCCTCGGACGGCGTGAAGCGCACCCGCACGCCCATGGCCCGGACGACCAGCCGGACCCACCAGCGGAAGGCCCGCAACCGCAGTCGGCGGCCTGCTGCGGAGGACAGTGCAGGCACGACGATCAATGAGCAGGCCAGCAGTACCGCTGTCAGCCGCAGGAGTCGCCGCAGCGGCCCCACCCGGTTCTGTTCCGCCGGCCCGGGCAGGCAGGATCGGCTGCACGGCGACGTGGGCCGCCATGGATCGGCGGCATCGGTCACATCGGTTGCGCCGGCTGCGCCGGCTGCCGCGGTCATGACGCCACTGCCTGCAGCGGGGACAGGCGGCTCTTCGGCACCCGGTCCACTGCCAACAGCGTGAACAGATCCGCGGTACGGAAGCTGCTGTCCAGCGCCGGTGGTCCGCAGACCCAGGCGCCCAGCATGAGGTAGCCGCGCAGCAGCGACGGCACCGCAGCAGGCGGGCACGGTCCGGGGGCCGGCGGGACCCAGGGAGTCCGGGGCCGCACCCGGTACGCGGCCGGCGCGTAATGCCGGGCGCGGACGGTCTGCCAGGCAGCGGAAGCCCGGGCCTCGCCGTCGGCCAGGGACACCGAGGCGCACCCGCCGAGCCATCGGAGCCCACGGTCCGTCATGTAGCGCAGGACACCCGCCCACAGACACAGCACCACCAGGCCGTTGCGATGCTCCTGGCGCACACACGCCCGCCCGGCCTCGACCAGTCCTCCGCACAGTGAGGTGACGGCACCGAGCTCGAACTCCTCCTCGGAAAGCAGCTGTTGGGATCTGCCCGGGGGCAACAGCCGGTAGACCCCCACCACTTCCGATGTCGCTTCGTCGCGTACCAGAAGGTGATCGCAGGCACCGTCGAACGCGTCCGCGTCGAGCCCGTCGACAGCAGAGGGCAGGCGAGCTCCCTGCTCCACCGCGAACACCTGGTACCGCAACCGCTGGGCACTGAGCACGTCGCCCTCGTCCCGGGCCAGGACGGCCTGGTAGGCGCCGCCGGATGCCGCAAGGACGCCGGGCGGACGGGCAACACGGGCCAGAACACGGGAAACCGCCACGGCGACCCACCCCCCAACGCGACGCGCATGACAGACCGAACCCCGGGCTTTCTGCCCAACGCCGTGCAGGCCATGCGACGAGAGCCGTCCTCCACTCCAAGGAGTGGACTTCACTGCCGACGATGACGATTGCTGCGGGGCAGCCGGTGCCGGTGGACCCGGCCCTGCGCAGCCGACGGGTCAGACCGGCTCGGGCGAGGCTCCGGCCGGCAGCATCCTGCCGATGGCGGCAGCCACGTCGGCGGGACGCGAGACCATGGAGAAGTGGCTGGCGGCCAGTTCCGTGACCACGGCATTCGTCCGTTCGGCGAACCACTGCTGCAGCCCGGGATCGAGCATCCGGTCGTCCGTGGAGAGGACATAGGCACAGGGCAGGTCGTGCCACGCACCGCGCCCCGACGGGCTGGAGAAGCAGGCACCGTGAGTGGGCCTGTGCACCGCTGCCAGGACTCGGGTCGTCGTCACCGGAACATCGGCTGCGAGCACGTCTCTGAACAGGTCGGTGTCGAGGGTCGACCAGCCGTCCTCGCCGAACCGGATCGCATCGCGGCCCGGGGCCTCTGCACCGCGGTCGGTCAGCGTCCGGAGCGTCTCGGACGCGTCGGGGGCGTAGGCCGCGACGTACACCAGCGCGGCGACCTTGGGGTTCTGGTGTGCGGCCCCGGATATCACCATGCCGCCGTAGGAGTGGCCGACCAGCGTCACCGGCTCGTCGAACGCCGCGATCTGCCGCCGCGTCCAGGCGATGTCCTCTTCCAGCGAGGTCAACGGCAGCTGAACGGCCACCACATGGTGCCCCTCGTCCTGGAGGGCGGCGATCACCGCCTGCCAGATCGACCCGTCACCCCACGCTCCGTGCACCAGAACGATGTTGGACATTGCCGCCCCCTCAATCTCTCCGCTCACAACCGGCGCTGTGATCACCAGAAGCACAGTCTTATCGAAAGCCCCGGGGGAACCAAGGGGCATGAGCAGCCCGGTTCGGGAGACCGGGACGGGCCCACTGCCGAGCAGCGAGCCCGAATGCACGGTCTACCCGGCTTCCTTACTCGTTCCGGTGGGCGATGGGGTCCTTGACGGTCTTGTAGGCAGGGCTCTCACCCGGGCACAGGAGCTGGATGTCGATGGGCAGAGGCTTGTCGGGGTCGATGGTGTGCTGGGGATCCGTGTTCTGGATTTCGACTGTGCCGTCGGATCCGTCCTTCGTGATCGTGGCCCACTTGAAGCTGCCGGCCCAGTCCGGGTCCACCGTGACGCCTTTTTCCACGCCGAAACCGAGGGTCCACTTGTAGGTGCGGTCCTTCTTGGCGTTGATGGTCAGTTCGAAGGAGTAGATGTACTGCGGCTTGTCCCAGACCTTCTTCCAGTCGCGCAGGAACTTCTGGGACACCGTGAGGTTCGGGTCGGTCACCGTGAAGTGGACGACGGCACCCTTGGATGCCTGGCCGCCCTTGTGGGCCACTGCCTGGACCTCGTGCATGCCCAGAGCCCATTCCTGGGCAGGGGTGTACACCCAGTCATGACCGGCGAGTTGGGCGGGGCCGAGGTCCTTTCCGGAATCGGTAAGAGTGACCTTGTCGGCGTCGACGACAGTACCCTTGACCTGCTGGCGCGGGCCGACCTTCTCACGGTCCTTCGGCTCGGTGATGACCGGGGCCTGCACCGGCTCGGGGACCACGTCGAACCGCACGCCGACCGGGATCGACTCGTCCCCGCCCTTACGGGCGACCACCTCGATCTCGTGCTTCCCCGGCGACCAGTCCTTACCGAGGTCGAACGTCCAGTTCTTGCCGGTGAGCACGGCGGGGCCGAGAACCTTCCCGGACTCGTACACCACCACCGTGTCGGCATCGGGCACAGTGCCCTTGATCAACTGCCGCGGATACACGGTTGCGCCTTCCTTCGGCTCCGTCACAACCGGCGGCTTCACCGGTGAGAAGGCATTTCGGATACGGAAGAGCTCCCCCTTGTCCTCGTTGGTGACGAAGGCGTCCTTGCCCCATGCCGCCATTCCGTGCGTATGACCGAGTCCGGAGACGACCTCCTCCTTGTGCCCATTCTTCAGATCGACCCGCCAGAGGATGCCTGTGTCGGCGTCCGGGGCGAAGAGCGAGCCGGCTCCGTCGAGGGCCAGGTCGAACAAGGTCGTGAAACCGGTCGCGAGGTCGGAAGTCGTACCGTCCGCCAGTTTGACCCGCATGATGGTGTGGTAGTCCCGCACCACGTACGCGTACTCCGCGTCGATCGCCACGCTGTGGTATTTGCCGGGCGGGACAGGGTACTTGCGAACGAGCCCGCCCTCGAGATCGAGCTTGTAGAGCGTGTTGCTCCGCCATGTCAGGACGTACAGGGTGTCCTTCTGCGGGTTCATGGCCACACCGAGCGGTTCCGACATCTCCGACGGGCCGAAGGCGACCTTGCTGCCGCTGTCGAGCGCGACCTTGTACAGCCTGCCCGTGCCCTCTGTGTCGTCCGGGGTACAGGCACTGCCGTGGCCGTCCAGGACGATGGTGTGGATGTCACCCATCTTCTGGGCGACGGTCGTTAATCCCCCGGTTTTGAGATCGACCTTGACGAGAGAATCGCGTGCACACACGTAGGCGACGTTCGCGGTGCCGTCGACGGCAAGCCCGTAGGGACGGTCGAGGCGATCCGTCACCATCTCCTTGTACGGCTCGGCGTTGTTCTTCACGGATTTCTCCACTCTGGCGCCTCACAGCGACGTGCGAGGCCCCGGCAATTGCTCGGACAATGAGCCGACGGTCCGCGAACTCCCGCATTCCGCCCGCACTTCCCATCATGCCGATCTGCGAGAACCGACCGAACAGCGCTGCACGGCGACAACCGTGAAACAGCCATGAACAAACGATGACAGGCACAGCCGCGCTCCCCCTGTCGGACAGCTCGCGGTGACGTCGACTGCACGGATCGCATGCGCAACCACTTCCGGATCCCCGCTGTCAATGACGCCCCTTTTGCGGCTCGTCACCCCGCTCCGACCGGTACGTCACCTCCGCCGGGCCTCAACAGGCCCTTGACGTATCGTCAATCGCGAGGACTGCGGGCATCGGCGACTGTCCGTGGTTTCGGCGGGATTCCAGCGGTATCACCACCACGGGAAGGCACGGCCACCCGGCCGCCGACGCCACCGGCCGACGCCGTGGACCGGCGGTAGAGGGGGTCGGTGAGGTCCGTCCGTACGTCGCCGGCCACCGCGGGCCGCCCCCGTAGTCGCGAGCGCCCGGCGATGTCGGTGAAGGACAGGTCGATCTGCGGGTTCCCGTAGGAGATGAGCCTGTCGACGGAGGTGCCGTAGGCCACGCCCCACACCTCGCCCCACAGGATCGCGCCCGCGCACATCGCGCACGGCTCGGCGGTGGTGACCACCACGTGCGAGGAGAGGTCCAGTCCCTTTTCGGCGGCCTTGCGCAGCAGGTTGACCTCGGCGTGTTCCGTGGGGTCGCCGGAGACGTCCGTGGTGTTGCGGGCCCCGGCCACGACGGCCCCGCTGTCCGCATCGACGAGGACGGCCCCGTAGGGCCAGCGGGCCTGGCGGGCCCAGTCCACGGCGACGGGCATGGCACGCTCCACCGCGTCCATGAGGTCCGCGGGCCAGTTCCCGCTGCGGTACTGCGGCCGGGCGCTCGCGGGAGGGGCGAACGCGCCGAGCGCGGAGAGTGGTGCGGTTGCGGCAGCCGTGCGCAGGAAGTGGCGGCGGGAGGTGTGCGAGGAGATCATTCCGCCTGTATAGCGGTCCCGTCGGCGGGTGACGAGGGATTCCGCCATCGGGCGCCGGATCACGGGCCGTGTGATGATGCACGCAGGGCAGGCCCGCGGGCAGGCAGCCCGGGAGCTCCTCGACCTGGAGACCTGGAGGGCCAGGCATGATCAACGGTGCTCACGTCGTCGTCTTCAGCCGGGACGCCGAGGCGGATCGTGCGTTCTTCCGGGACGTGCTGGGGTATCCGCATGTCGATGCGGGCGGCGGATGGCTGATCTTCAAGCTCCCGCCGTCGGAGGTCGCCGTCCATCCCTCGGGCGAGCCGAACGGCCATGAACTGTTCCTGATGTGCGACGACGTGCAAGCCACCGTGGCCGAACTCACGGCAAAGGGAGTGGAGTTCACCCGGCCGGTCAGTGAGGAGGGCTGGGGGCTGCTGACCACTCTGCGCCTGCCGGGCGGTGGTGAACTCCGGCTGTACGAACCCCGTCACGAGGTGGCCTACGCGCTCCCGGACACCGGGGCTTGACGACCCACTGATCGGCGTCGCCCGGGAGATCCGTGTAGCACGTTTCCCGCCGAACTTCTCCTAATCGGAAAGGAGTTGACGTTGCCATGTTCTTGTTTGAAGATGCAATGGCTTTTGTTCCGTTGAAAGGAAGCACGCTCACGGCTGCACTCAGGAAGAAGCATCTGACCGTTGGCACCGTTGCCGCCTCCGGGGCCGCGCTGTTGATGGGCTTGGGCCTCGCCCAGCCTGCCGCGGCGACCGACTTACCCCACGCCCCCGTGGCCTATTTCTCCGCAGGTCAGGACTTGACGGGCAGACAGACGCCGGTCGACATAATCAACACCGCTTGCCAGAACCTTGCGGAGCCCGCACTGTCCGCGGTCGACTTCACCGCCGCCCTCAGTTACAAGGTCGTCCGCTGATCCGCATCAACCAGTAGCCTCCCGACCCCTCGTCCGCGTCGACAAGGACGCTGGCATAGATTGCGCTCATGCGAACCGTAGTGATCAATTCGCAAGGGACGTTCGAGCTGGAGCAGCGTCCGGAGCCGGTCGCAGGACCGGGGACGGTGGTGGTGCGGGTACGGGCTGCCGGGCTCAACGCCGCTGACCTGCAGCAGGCACGCGGGGACTACCCGGCGCCACCGGGCTGGCCGGCCGACGTGCCCGGCCTGGAGGTCGCCGGCGAGGTCGAGCAGGCCGGACCCGGTGTCGTGGGGGGCACGCCGGGGGATCGGGTGATGGCACTGGTCGGCGGTGGCGGCCACGCCGAGCGGATCGCGATCCCCGCCGATCTCCTCCTGCCGGTACCGGAAGGCCTGTCGTGGGAGGAGGCCGCCGGCTTCCCGGAGGCGTTCAGCACTGCCTGGGACGCCCTGGTCACCCAGGCCGGGATCCGCGCCGGTGACCGGGTACTGGTCACCGGCGCGGCGGGCGGGGTGGGCACGGCCATGGTGCAGGTCGCCGCGGTCTCCGGGGCGCACACCGTGGCCAGTGTGCGACGAGCCGAACTCCACAGCCGGGTGAAGTCACTGGCGCCCGAGGGCCAGTTGGACGTCTTGGACGTCGTCACGCCCGACGAGGAAGCCGTGCACGCGCCGTACGACGTGATCGTGGAACTGGTCGGCGGTGAGGACTGCCTGCAGCGAGTCGCGCTGCTCCGCGGCCGGGGCAAGGTCCTCGTCGTCGGAGTCCAGGCCGGCACCACGGCGCCGCTGCGGATGTTCGACCTCATGCTCGCGCGGGCCCAGCTGATCGGCACGACCATCCGCGGGCGCTCACCCGCCGAGAAGGCGGTCCTCGCCGCCACCGTGCGGACGTCCGTGACACCGCTGCTGGCCCAAGGCAGGCTGCGCGTACCCGTCGATGCGGCCTTCTCCCTCGACCGGTTCACCGACGCCTACGACCGCCTGGCCGGTCCGGGCAAGTTCGGGAAGGTCGTCCTGGTGCCCTGAGCCCGGCACCGACTCCGGCAGGAGGCGGACCAGCAGGCTGCTGAGCAGATGCAGGCCGGCGTAGATCCACATCACGCCCTCGACCCCGAGCGGGCCGATGAACAGGGTGCCGAGGAGCGGGCCGAGGGCCACGCTGGCGCCGGCTCCGAGGCTGTAGGCCGACATCACCTGGCCCTTGCGGTCAGGAGCCTGGGCCGTCATGAGCGGCGGCAGCGGTACGTATCCGGCGAGTCCGGCGCCGAAGACGGCGGCGGCCGCCGAGGCCACCAGGAAGTTCCGGTCCGCGGCGGCGGGAAGGTAGTAGAGCGCGAGGCACCCGGCCGCGCTGAGCACTCCGCCGCACCACATGACGGTCCTGCGCTTGCTCCAGCGGTCGCCGAGGGCGCCGAAGAGGAGGACGAAGACGAGGTTGGCGCCCATCATCACGGTCAGCAGGCGCAGCCATTGGGAGAGCGCGAAGCCGAGCGTGCCGGTGAAGTAGAACGGCACGAAGACCCAAATGCCGAACTGTGATGTGGTGTTGACGAGCCGGACCACGGCGCCGGCGCCGATCCTCGGGCGGCTGAAGAGGATCGTCACACTTCCCCGCAGCGTCGCCCGCACGTCACGCCGGCCGGCGGGCAGCAGCGGCCGCCGGCCGGTCGGCTCCCGCAACAGCACGAGGGCGAGGGCGCTTCCGGTGAGGACGAGGACAAGAGAGATCCACAACGTCTCGTACGCACCGACGGCGGGCACGAGCGCGGAGGCGAGCAGCGAGCCGAGGGTCGGCAGTCCGAGGGTGAAGGAGAACCAGAACCAGCCCAGCGCCCTGCCGATCCCCCGCTGCGGCGCCGCCGTCATGATCCACACCAGGAAGCCGTAGGCGAAGAGCGGGTAGCCGAGCCCGCGGAGCCCGTAGACGGCCATGATCAACGGATAGCTGCCGAGCGGGATCGCGGCGGTGAGCAGCAGGACGTGGCAGCCGGCCCAGAATCCCGCGCCGACGGCCATCACGCGCCGGGGCCCCCAGGCGTCGGCCAGGGCTCCGGCGAGGAAGGCGCCCAGTGCGGCGGCGGCTCCGTACACCGTGAAGATCGCGCCGACGCCGCCCTCGGAGAAGCCGAGGCCTGCGAGGTAGGGCGAGAGGTATCCGGTCTCGATGCCGTCGCCGGTCATGAACAGGACCAGTCCGGCGTAGCCCCAGAGCAGGGGCCGGGGCAGGCCGGCCCGGTCGAGGGCGGAGCGCGGCGGGAGCGGGCCGGCCGAGGGGGGTCGGGGGGTGGCAGGGGCCTGGGGCACGGGGCCTCCGTCCGGAGACGATCGGGAGGTGCGCGGAATGTGCGGAATGTACGGACGGCACGGACGGCACGGAAGAGCGGAATGGATCCGTCCGGCGCAGCGGCTCCCGATACAAGCCTCGGCCAACGCATTATGTCAATGGAGTTGACATAACTTCTCAGAAAGTGTGTGATCTGGCCAGCGTCCGCACCGTGGCGGGCGCCCCGGAGCGAGGAGGAACCATGGCCGCCGGCCGGGGCACCGAAGCCGATGTCGAGCAGCGCAGGCAACAGCTGCTGCGGCGCGTCATCGAGCAGGGCGAGGCCCGGATCGACGCGCTGGCCGACGAGCTCGGCGTCAGCGCGATGACCGTCCACCGGGACCTGGCCAACCTCCAGTCCCGGCAGCTGCTGCACAAGCGTCGCGGCACCGCGGTCGCACTGGCCGGTCTCACGATGGAGACCGCCACCCGCTTCCGCGAGGACCGGCAACTGCAGATCAAGGAAGCCCTCGCCGAGGCGCTGGCGGAGCAGGTGCGCCCCGGCCAGACCGTGCTGATGGACTGCGGGAGCACGCTCTTCCCGCTCGCGCGCCGCCTCGCCCGCATCGAGCGCCTGACCGTCGTCACCAACTCGCTGCGCGTCGCGGGGATCGTCGGCAAGGACGCGGCCGACGGCACCGGGGTGATCCTGCTCGGCGGCCGGTTCCACGCCGACTTCGAGTCCTGCGCCGGCACCGAGACCCTGCGCCAGCTCGCCCGCATCCGGGCGGACGTGATGTTCTCCTCGGTCACCTCGGTGCACCGGGGGCGGCTGTACCACCCGGTCCGGGAGTGGGCCGACCTCAAGGAGGCCATGCAGGACGCGGCCGGACGGCGCATCCTGCCCGTCGACCACAGCAAGTTCGGGCGCACGGCCACCCACGGCTACGGCGACGCCACCGGCTACGACCTGGTGGTGACCGACGAGGCCGCCCCGGCGGAGGAGGTCCGGGCGATCGAGCAGCTCGGCGTGCCCGTCGAGCGTGTGGCGCTCCCCCGCGGCTGAACTCCACTCACCCCACCCCGAGTCACCCCCCGAAAGGAAGCCGGCCCATGCGCGCTCTCGTCATCGAGACCCCGGGGAAGTTCTCCGTCCAGACGGTGCCCGACCCCACCCCCGGCCCGGGCGAGGTGGTGGTCGCCGTCGCCGCGGTCGGCATCTGCGGCACCGACATCCACATCGTCGACGGCGAGTTCGCCCCCACCCCGTACCCGATCGTCCCCGGACACGAGTTCACGGGCGAGGTCGTGGCGCTCGGCGCGGGCGTGAACGGGGTGCGCGAGGGCGACAAGGTCGCCGTCGACCCCTCGCTGTTCTGCGGCGCCTGCCACTACTGCGCCATCGGCCGGGGCAACCTGTGCGAGAACTGGGGCGCGATCGGGGACACGGTCGACGGCGCGATGGCCCAGTATGTGAAGGTGCCCGCCGCCAACTGCCACCGGCTGCCCGGGAACGTCTCCCTCGTCCAGGGGACGCTGGTGGAACCGCTGTCCTGCGCCGTGCACGGCTTCGACAAGCTCCCCCGCGACCTCGGCGCCCACTACCTGATCTACGGTGCGGGCACCATGGGCCTGATGATGCTTCAGCTCGCCGCCCACGCGGGCGCGGCCTCCGTCTCCGTCGTCGACTTCAACCCCGGACGGCTGGAGATCGCACGGCAGTTGGGGGCCGACGCGGTCGCGGTACGCTCCGGTGACCTGGGACGCCCGCAGGGCTGGGAGGTCGTCATCGACTGCACGGGCGCCGTCCCGGCCATCGAGGACGCACTGACCCGGGTGCGGCGCGGCGGTACGTTCCAGCAGTTCGGCGTCGCACCGTCCGAGGCGACCGCGCGCATCTCCCCGTTCCGCGTCTACAACGACGAGATCACCATCGTGGGGTCCATGGCCGTGGTGCACAGCTTCGGCCGCGCCGTGGAGCTCATGGGCAAGGGCGTCGTCGACGCCGACACCATGATCACGCACAGCTTCGGCCTGGAGGAATTCCCCGAAGCGCTGCGGACGTTCCGTGAGGGAACCGGCCGCAAGATCCAGATCTGTCCGGCGGCCTGACATGGCGACCGTCGTCGGAGTCGATTCCTCCACCCAGTCCTGCAAGGTCGTCGTCTGCGACGCGGAAACCGGGGACGTACTGCGGCAGGGCCGCGCCCCGCACCCCGAGGGCACCGAGGCCGACCCCGAGGCCTGGTGGCAGGCGCTCCGGCAGGCCCTGCGGGACGCCGGGGCGGAGGGGCTGGAGGGCGTCGACGCCATCGCCGTCGCGGGACAACAGCACGGGCTCGTCGCCCTCGACGCCGACGGCAGGCCCGTACGCCGGGCCCCGCTCTGGAACGACACCCGCTCGGCGCCTCAAGCAGCCGATCTCATCAGCGAGTTGGGCGGTGCCCAAGCCTGGGCGGACGCCGTCGGCACCGTCCCCGTCGCCGCCCTCACGGCCGCCAAGCTGCGCTGGCTCGCCGACCACGAGCCCGAGGCCGCGGACCGTACGGCGACGGTGATGCTGCCGCACGACTGGCTGACCTGGCGGCTCTGTGACGCAGCCGAGCCCGCCACCGACCGCGGCGACGCCTCCGGCACGGGCTACTGGTCGCCGGCCGAAGGCCGTTACCGCACGGACCTGTTGCGGCTCGCCTTCCGCGGCCGCACCCCGCAACTGCCGCGCGTCCTGGCCCCGGACGAGGCCGCCGGGCACACCCCCGGCGGCACCCTGGTGGCGGCGGGAACCGGCGACAACATGGGCGCCGCCCTGGGGCTCGGCCTCGCGCCCGGCGAGGCGGTGGTCTCGCTCGGCACCAGCGGCACCGTCTTCGCCCGCTCGCCGCACCCGACGGCGGACCCCGGCGGTGCGGTGGCCGGATTCGCCGACGCCGCCGGGCAGTTCCTCCCGCTGGTGTGCACGCTCAACGCCGCCCGCGTCCTCAGTTCCACGGCCCGCGTGCTGGGCGTCGGCCTCGAGGAGCTCGACGCCCTCGCCCGCCGGGCCGCCCCCGGCGCCGGAGGACTCGTCCTGCTGCCCTACCTCGGCGGCGAACGCACCCCCAACCTGCCGGACGCCACAGGCAGTCTCCTCGGCATGCAGGTGAGCAACATGCACCCGCACAACCTGGCCCGCGCCGCCGTCGAGGGCATGCTGTGCGGCATGGCCGACGCCCTGGACGAACTGCGCGGACAGGGTGTGCCGGTGGACCGCCTGCTGCTGATCGGCGGCGCCGCCAAGGCGCCGGTGGTCGGCGCGGCCGCGGCGGAGATCTTCGGCATGCCGGTGACCGTGCCGCGCCCCGACGAGTACGTGGCCCTGGGCGCCGCCCGCCAGGCGGCCTGGGCCCTCGCCCGCACCCCCGAACCGCCCGCGTGGCCCCGCCCCGACGGCACCGGTGTTCCGGCCCCGGCCGACGGCGGCGCGGCCGGGCGGAAGGTCCGGGACGCGTACGCCCGTGCCCGCGCACAGGTCCACCAGGGCCACCAAGGCCACAGTGCAGGCGCGGAGGCGCACAACGCATAGTTGTGCTTTCCTGGCTCGTCGGTTGTTTGATCCCGCCAGCTGCAAGTCGCTTTGATGCCGGTGATCAGCGTGTGATCGTTCGGAGCGGCGAGGGGTGTGCGGGGTATGGCGGGCAGGCGGGCACTGGGGCGGCGGTTCGGGTGGTTGTGGGGGGCGTTCGCCGTCAGCTCCTACGGCACTGCGCTCGGGTTCGGCGCGTTTCCCCTGATCGCGATCCTCGTGCTGCACTCCGGGCCGTCCCAGGTGGCGGCGCTGGCCGCGGCGGGACGGGCCGTGGGGGCCGTGGCCGCCGTGCCGCTCGGGCCGTGGGTGGAGTTCCGCCGCAAGCGGCCGGTCATGATGGCGATGGACCTGACCCGGTTCGCGGCATTGGCGAGCGTCCCCGCCGCCTTCGCGCTCGGCTTGCTCACCTTCGCACAGCTCCTGGTTGTCTCGGTCGTCGTCGCCACGGCCAACATCGCCTTCAACGCGGCCAGCGGCGCGTACCTGAAGGCGCTCGTGCCGCCGGAGGACCTGCTCGTCGCGAACGGCCGGTTCGAGTCCACGACGTGGACCTCGATCGTGGTCGGACCGCCGCTCGGCGGGGCCGCGGTCGGGATGTTCGGCCCTGTGACGACTGTGGCGGCCGACGCGGTCAGCTACCTGCTCTCGGCGCTGGGCATCCGCGCCATCGGCGGGACGGAACCCCGCCCCGAGCGTGCCGGCACGCCGCGCCTGCGAGCAGGCGACCTGCTCGCAGGATGGCGCCACATTCTCGGCCACTCCGCGCTGCGCCCGCTGTTCTTCAACGCCATCGTGGTCAACGGTCTGATCATGGTCTCCCAACCGCTGCTCGCCGTCCTCCTGCTGGGCCGTCTCGGGTTCGCGCCCTGGCAGTACGGTCTCGTCTTCGCGGCCCCGTGCGTCGGCGGCCTCGCCGGCTCACGCCTCGCACCCCGGCTCGTCGCACGGTTCGGGCAGCACAAGGTGCTCCTCACCTCCGGGGCACTGCGCGCCTGCTGGCCCCTCGGACTGGCCTTCGTCCGGCCCGGCATCCCCGGCATCGTCCTCATCATCACCGTCCAGCTCGGCCTGGTGACCTGCTGCGCCGTCTTCAACCCCGTCCTGGCCACCTGCCGCCTCGACCACACCGCCCCCGACCGGGTCGCCCGCACCCTGACCGCGTGGTCGGTCAGCAACAGCGCATCCATCGCCGCCCTGACCGCCTTGTGGGGTCTGCTCGCCGCCCTCACCGGCCCCCGCACCGCGATAGCCTCCGCCGGAGTCGTCCTCCTGGCCACCCCGCTGCTGCTCCCTCGCCGCGAGAAAGCGGCCCAGGTCACAGCCCGGACGGTTACGGACGGATAACAGTGCCGAGCATCGTCCGAGCATGCAGGCAGCAGGCGTTCTGCACCCTTTTCTCCCGAACACCCTTTCAGGAGCGGTGAAATCCGTCGGGTCGTCCCGGTCTGGTGCGACGGCCCGCCGTCTCCCACCCCCGCCGGCGAGAGGATCACCCTCGTCGGCCCACCCGTACCGTGGACGGATGATCGACCCGTCCTCCTCTCGTAGCCGCACGGGCACGACGAGCACCGCAGGCGTCCCGGCGGCGGCCGTCGTCCCGCTGCACCGCCGTCCCGTCGCGGCGGTCTTCCGCGCCCTCGTCTCCCTGGCCGCGCTGACCGGTGTCGCCTTCGACGTGACCGACTCGCACGACCTCGGGCGGCTCTTCAGCTACTTCACGGTCCAGTCCAACCTCCTGATCGCGCTCGTCTTCGCCTGGTCCGCCCACCGCGCCTGGACCGCCCGGCCCGCCGTGTCCCCCAGGATCACCGGCGCGGCCCTCCTCTACATCTGCATCACGGGCATCGTCTTCCACTTCGTGCTCGACAACGCCTCCAGCGGCTTCTCCATGACCGCGAACCGCACGCAGCTGGAATCGATCGCCAACCAGCTCCTCCACACGGTCACCCCCATCGCCGCCGTGCTCGACTGGCTGCTGCTGACCGCACCGGGCCGCTTCCGGTTCGTCTTCGCGGCACAGTGGCTGGTCTACCCGCTGCTCTACTTCCCCTTCGCCCTCGTCCGCGGCGCCCTCCTCTCCCCGGGCACCGACGGCCGCTACCCCTATCCCTTCCTCGACGTCGACCTCCACGGCTACCTCGGCGTGCTCGGCAACGCCGTGACCTTCGGCCTGGCCTTCTACGTGCTGGGCCTCGTGGTCTTCCTGGTCGACCGTTTCCGCCCCGGGCCGCACGCCCCCCGGTGACCGTCTCAAGGGTCAGCCGGCGGCCTGCGGGCCGCCCATCATCCCGGCCGCGCCGTCCGACGACGGCGCGGCCGTTTGCATCAGTTGCGCCGCCCCGAGCCGGAGCGGGGGCGCAGCAGCACGGCGGCCAGGATGGCCGGTGCGGTGATGAGCAGGGCGAACGTGACGATCGAAATCCCGGATGCGGGCGGCTTGTTCACGGATCCGGAGGCGTGGTGGTAGCCGGGGTGCAGGGGCACGGGCGGGTGCGCAGGCGGCCGCGGAACCGGTGAGGAGGGCGACGGGGAGGGGGCGGGAGACGGGCCGGCCGGCGGGTTGGGGGCCGGCGCCGGCGGGTTGACGACGGGGACGGCGCCGGGTGGCGGCCCGGCGGGACCGGGCGCCGCCGGACCGGGCACACCGGGGGCAGGCGGTACGGGCCCGGGTGCCGGGGGCGCCGGAGCCGGAGGGGCGGGCGGGGCCGGGGCGGCGGGTGGCGGCACCGGGGCCGGCGGGGCGGGAGCAGGAGGCGGCACCACGACCGGAGGCGCCGGAGCAGGGGGCGCCGGGGCGGGCGGCGGCGCGCCAACCGGCGGCGCCGGGGCGGGAGGTACGGGAGCCGGGGGCGCCGGAGCCGGAGGCGCCGCGCCTCCCGGTGGCACGGCCCCGCCCGGCGGAGGCACGGGAGCAGGCGCCGCTCCTCCGGGCGGGGCGGCAGGAGGCGGCACGGGAGCGGGCGCCGCGCCACCCGGAGGAGCAGGGGCCGGAGGCGCACCGCCGGGAGGGGCAGGCGCAGGAGGAGCACCGCCGGGAGGCGCAGGCGCAGGAGGTGCACCGCCCGGAGGGGCAGGCACAGGAGGGGCCGGAGGCGCGGGCGGCGCAGGGGGAGCCGCAGGCGGCGGCGCGGCCCCCGGCGGGGCCGGCTTCGGGCAGGTCAGCCCCGGATGCGTCAACTCCGCATGAACATCGACGGCGATCACACGCGCGTCCACGCAGATCTGCCCCCGGCCGGTGTCGACCGCATCCACGGTCACCCCGCCCCCCAGCGCCCTCACATGGGCGTGCGACGGCGGGTGGTCCGGCACCCGGACCGGCAGATTCTTGGTGAGCAGATTCTTGGCGACCACCGAGAGCACCGGCACCCCGGCGACCGCGGCGTTCGCACCCGCGTCATCCGCGGCAGCGGCACCCGCAGGCGCCAGCACGGCCACCGCCGTCAACGTCACCGCACATCCGGTCCTCAGCCACAGCCATCCCGTCACGCGGACCAGCGTGCTCAATCATCCACGCCTGCAGGCCAGTTCACCCCCCAATTCCTCCGATGGACGGAAAATTCCCTGAGCACACCGCACCGGGGCCCGTCGGTGGTCTGCGACCCGCCGGACCGCCGAAGGCGGCCAAATCCCGGACGGCGCAGCCGATTCTGTGTACCGTCCTGATTCCGCGCTGCCCCCTGCAGACCCGCACCCCGGACCGAGAGAACGCAAGGATGCAGAAGCCTTCGACGACCGGCCCGGCGGCTCCCGGGCGAAGACGCCGGCCGCTCCGGCAGCGGCCCCCGTGGCCGCTCGCCGCCGCCTTGTTCCTCGCCCTGCTCCCCCTCGCCGGCTGCGCCCAGGGGCCCGGCGAACAGGAAGGGGGGCTGGACGGCTCGTCCGCGCCGAGTCTCTGGTCGAGTTCCCGGCTGGTGCATGCGAGGGCGATCGTCCACCATCCGGGCACGTCTCGCACGGCGCGGCCCACGCTGTCCAACGCGCGGGTCGGTGCGCTGTTCGCCCACGACACCTCGGGGGACCACTTCTGCACGGCCAGCGTCGTGGCCAGCCCCGGCAGGTCCCTTCTGATCACTGCGGCGCACTGTGTGCACGGCGGGGGCCGCGGCGGCTACAACAGCGACATCGTCTTCACCCCGGCCTACCGCAACGGCCGTACGCCCGACGGGATCTGGCAGCCGTCGTCCATCGTCGTCGACCCGCGCTGGGCCGATGCCGGGGACCCCGACTTCGACGTCGCGTTCATCGTGCTCAAGCCGTTGAAGGGCAAGCACATCGCCGAGGTGCTGGGCGCCAACAGGCTGGGCACCGACAAGGGTTTCACCAACAGGGTGCGGGTCACGGGCTATCCGGAGGGCGGCGACGAGCCCATCACCTGCGGCAACCGCACCACGCAGCAGAGCGCGCGCCAGATGCGCATCGTCTGCACGGGCTACAGCGGCGGGACGAGCGGCAGCCCGTGGCTCGTCGGTTTCGACCCGGTCACCCAGAGCGGCTCCGTCATCGGCGTGATCGGCGGCTACCAGCACGGCGGCAGCACCGACGACGTCTCCTACAGCCCCTACTTCGACGCCGCGGTCCGGAAGCTCTACGAACAGGCCGTCGCCCGGGAGAAGTGACGCGGCACGAAAGCCCCGGGAATTCGGCGGCAATGCAGGCCGGCAACGCAACCGGGCGGCCAATAGGACGATTCAATTATCGGAAGTCTTTTTTGGCATTCCAACACCTTGACGCGTCAACCCGCCAGGACCACCATCACGAAAAGGGACGTAATTTCGTCGGCCATTCGGATGGGGGTTCCCGATGGCATTTCTGGCCGCATGCGCAGCGGGAGGTGTGCGCACCGGATTCGCGGGGGTCGTGGAGGACGGGCGGGTGGCCGTGGACTCCCTGTGCTCCTGCGGGAACCGCCACCGGGCTGCGATCGGAGGAGGGCGCGGCGAACAGCCGGTCACGGCCGGGGTCTTCGCCACCGCGGGCCGCATCGCCGAGACGTGGGTGTGCCCGCGCACCGGGGAACTGGGGCGCGGCGCACTGTCCCAGGTCCCGCTCTTCTATTCCGTGTTCAACAATTCAGTCCGCTTCTCGACCGATCTCGGGGAATTGGCGGGCGAAACGGCGGAGCCCTGGCCGGCGGCGGTCGCGGCGGCGCTGGACGGTGCGGTGCTGCCCGCGCCGCTCACTCCTTACGAGAATGTCTTCCAACTGGCCTGCGGCACGGCCCTCTCGGTCGGCGGCGGGCGCGAACGGCTGGATCTCGCGGAACTCGATCTCGCCGAACTCGCCGACCGTGCCCGGCGGCTGGCCGGGCGGTGCGGCCCGGTCGCGACACTGCGCTGCGCGCTCGCCCACGCCGCCGCCGACACGCCGGCCGGCGCGGCCGGCGGGCTGCTCGGGGACGGAGGCGGCCTGGGGGCGGCGGCGATCGCTGCGTCCTGCGGCGACCTGGTGGGCAGGGTGCACCTCCACGTGGACGTGCCGGTGCTGGAGCGCAGGCGGGCGCGGCTCGTCCCGGGCGCGACCGTGATCGACGGGACGCGGGCCTGGCTGCAGGCCTGCGTCCGCTTCGGGGTCTGCTACGCCCACGAGGCCGATCCCTGGCCGCCCGGTCCGGAGTTGCTGGGGCCGGGCGCGGTCCGGCTGTTGAGCGGCCGGGCGCTGGTCCGGGCGCTGATCGGGCCGCCCGCCGGCGCGGGACGGCTGCGGACCGGCTGGGTGCGGCTGGCCGGCGCCCCTCCGGTGCCCGCTCTGCGCGGGCACCGGGGCTGGCGTGCCTGGCTGCCTCCGGAGCCCGCGGCACCCCCGCCCGCGGAGCCGTCTCCTTCTGCGGACGTCGAGCGTGACCGCCTGGAGCCCGCGCGCTGGATGTCGCAGGCCGCGCGGGCGACGCGGGCACCGGTCGGCTCCGCCGACGCCGGCAGCCACCTGGTGCCCGCCGAGGGTGCGGGCGCCGCACTCGCCGCCGTCATCGACGCGCTGGAGTCCAGGCCGTTGCCCTCCCGGCGGCCGGACGGGCCCGAGCCGGTGCTGCTGAGCGCGCATCCGGTGGTGATGGGGGCTCTCGCGCACCTCGCCCTCGACGGCCGGCTGCGCCGGCGCCTGCGCGGCGGCTACGTCGATCCGGTGCCGCTGCTGCGCGAGTTGGTGCCCGCGGGATGGCGGCCCGCCGACACCACGCCGGCCGAGCGCGAAAAGCTCTTCGCGGCGGCCTTCGTGACGCGCTGCCTGGCGACGGCCGAGCAGCGCGCCCGGCTGCTGGCCCGGGTCGAGTCGAGCCCGTGGATCGACGCCGACCGTCTCAAGGCCGTGCTGGCCGACAGCCGCAAGGTCCTCTTCGACGCGCCCGCCCTGCACCGCCTGTACGTCACGGCGGAGCGGTACGGCGAGGCCATGCACACGGCGGTGCCGCAATGATCCTGGTCCTGAACGAAGGAGTGCGCCTGGTCGTGATGCCGTTCGGCGACGCCGTCGTCGTCGACCGCGCACGGCTCGGCGTCCAGCAGATCAGCACCCGTCTCGCGGTCCTGATCCAACAGCGCGCCGCAGTGGACCTGTTGCTGCCGCCCGCGCTCACCGAGGAGATCCGCCGCGGCCTGGCGGACGGCTGGATGTCGTTCGAGGAGGGGTGAGGAGGGGGCATGAACGTTCTGTCCGGTGGGGCCGCGATCGCGGCGGGATGCGGTCTGCTGTGGCTCAGCCTGGTGGCCAAGCTCGCCGACCGCGAGTCGGCGCGCGTCGTGTGGCCGGTGACCGGCCGCCTCGGCAAAGTCCTCGGGCCCGGTGCGGTGTCGGCCGCCGAGGCCCTGGTCGTGGCCGTGCTGCTGGCCCCGCTCCCGGTGGCCGTGCGGCTGCTGCCGCTCGCGGCGTGCTTCAGCGCGTACGCGGCAGCCGCGACGGTGCTGCACGGGCGCCGCTGCGCCTGCTTCGGCGGCTGGCTGCCCACCCGCTTCTCCGCGCTGCACGCGGTGGGCTGCGCATGCGTCGCCGCCCTCGCGTTCACGGGAGTGCCCGGCGGCCTGTCCGTCCGCGCGGCCACGGTCGTGGCCGCCTCGTCCGTGGCGGCGGCGAGCGCCGTCGCCGCGGGGCTGTGGTGGCGCGCCGCGGCCCGCGCGCGCCAACCGGTGTGCGACGTCGACCACTTCGTGGTCTTCACCGCGGAGTCGTGCCCGTACTGCGCTGCGCTGGAGGCCCAGCGCAGCAGGTACGCGGCGCTGACGGACAAGCCGCTGGAGTTCCGGCAGGCGGTCACCGACGAGGACGCCGAACAGGCCGGCCGGGCGTTCCCGGCGGTGGTCGGCTACGACAGGGACGGCGTCCCGGTGACCGGGCCCGTCCACGGACTGTCGCTGATCCGCGACGTACTGCGGCGCTCCGCGGCCGACCGCGCGCTGACGGGGAGCACACGATGATCGCCGAACTGCGGACCTCGCTGCGGCTGCGCCGGCACACGCTGCCCGAGCTCATCGAGGAGGCGGAACGGTCCGTGGAGTGCACGGCCACGGCGCGCCCGCCGGTGACCGCGGTGCTGATCATGCGGCGGCTGCTGTCCGGCTTCGGCACGTCCATGGACGAGACCGCCGCCGTCGTCGCCGCCCTGCGGCACTGCGGATACCCGGCACAACTGGTCCTGGGGGCCGAGCCCCTTCCGGCGAACGACGGCGAGTACCCGGTCTTCACCTGGGTCGCGGTGGACGGAGTGCCCGTCGACACCGACCGGCCGCCCGACACCTATCTGATCGAACTCGCCAGGTTCCCCGAACGGCCATGACCGGCTTCGCGCGGACGGTCCACGCCCTGCTGAACGACCCGGCCGGGACGGTCACCGGCTCGGCCGGCGAAGGGTACGGCTGGGCGGTGCACCGGCACCGCTACCCGCCTGCCGTACCCGGCGACGACAGCGCTCCCGCCGGGCTGCGCACCGGGCAGTTGGAGACCGTCTCGCCGGACGGGCGGCACTGGGCGCCGCCCGAGCTCCACGACGTGCTCGGGCAACCGGCGCACAGCGCAGGACGGTTCGCGGGCACGGCGCTTGTCGGCGGCGAGCCCCGCTGCTGGGTCGCCGACGTCCGCGCGCGGCGGGTGCGGCTGCTGGACACCCCGGCGGCGCTGACCGTGGGCGACGGGACGCCCGTCGCCTGGAGCGGCGGCGCGCTCGTCCTGCCCGCCGCCGCACCCGCGCGGCTGCGCGATCCCCAGTACCTCTTCGAGGCCGTACCGGGGCAGCGCATCCGGATGGCCCTGCCCGAGGCCACCGCCGAACACCTGCGGCTGCACTACCGGTTCGCCGACCCCGCCTCCGGAACGCTCCGGCACGCCGGCCTGGCGCCCCGCGGCTACCGCGACGTCCGCGCCACCGCCCGGGGAGCCGTCGCCGCCCACGCACCCGGCCTGGTCGCGGCCGTCCGGCCGGACGGCGCCGGGGAGCAGGTGATCGAGCTGGGCGGTGCCCCGCTGCTGGACTTCCAGTGGCTCGGCGGCCTCGTCCTGGTCACCGGGCATGCGGACGGCTTCGACATCGTTTCCTGGAACGGTGCCGTGCGGCGCGTCCTCCACCGGCACCACGGACGGTTCCTGCACAGCGACCGCGCGGGGCTGCTGACGGTTCTGGCGCAGCACCGGGACGGCGGGCACGCCGTCGTGGTGGTGGACGACGGAGCCGTGCACGTGGCCGGACTCGACGGCCACCCGGTAACTCCCCTGCAGATCCTGGCCGTCGGCCCGCGCACCGCCGACAGAATGCGCTTCGCCACCCTGCACGCCGGCAACGAGGCCGTGATGTGGAGCATGGCCCCCGGCGCGACGGCGGCCGTCCCGCTGTCCCGCCACGCCCTGCCCGGCTGCAGGCGGCCGGTCACCGTACGCCGCTGGCAGGACGTCGCGTTCGGCGGTGTCACGGTCCCGGAACCCCCGTCCGCGGCCGCCCCTGCGCCCGTCCGGCTGCGCACGGGACGCTCCGGCACCGAGGCGTACCTGCACCTCCCGCGCGGCCCGGCGGCGGGCGTACTGGTCTGGCTGTCCCAGGCGGTCGGCCGGTACGTCCCGCTCGGGCCCGACCCCGCGTGGCTGGCCCTGGACGGGCACGCGGTGCTCGACCTGCGCCTGGACCTCGGCTGGTGGCGGCGCACGCCGGACGAGCGGATCCGGCCCCGGATCGTCCGGCAGATCCGCGAGGGCGTCCTGCGCAGCGGGCTCGACCGGTACACCGGCCCTGTCCCGCTGGCCGTGGGCGGCACCAGTTTCGGTGCCACGCTCGCTCTCATCGCGCTGGCCGACTGCGACTTGTTCGGTGCAGGCATCGCGCAGAGCGGCGCCTACTCCCGTCATCTCACCGCCCTCGGCTTCCAGGACGAGACCCGCAGCCTGTGGGAGGCCCCGGGTCTCTACCGGGATGTCGATGCCGTCGTCCGGGCCCCGGACATCCGGATGCCCGTCCTCATCATCCACGGCGAGGACGACCGCAACCCGGCCACTCCGCTCACCCAGGCACTTCTCCTCTTCCAGGCGCTCACCGCCAACGGGACCCGCGCCCGGCTGGCCGTGCTTCCGGGAGAGGGCCACATCGTACGGACACGAGAAGGACTCGCCGCGAGTCTGGCGGCGAAATCCCACTGGCTGACCACGACCGGAAAGGAGGCGGGCACCCGCCGTGCCTGAAGGCAGTGCACGGACAGGCACATCACCGAACACACCGGAAGAGAAAAGGAATCACGACCATGCGAAACATCGAGGACATCGCCACCACGCGCACGGGCATCACCATGGTGTCCTACACCGCGTCCCGCGAGGCCAACTGCTACTGGGACGGCACAGCGCCGTTCTGCGCGGGCGGCTGCCCCTCGGGCTACAACGACTGCGGTACGAGCAGCTGCGGCGACGGCGCGTGCTGTATGACCGGTTACAAGAAGTACTGCTGCCAGGGAGCTTGCTCCTAATTGAAGGTCTTCACCGGCAGGTGAGCACCTGACCCTCACAGCGGCACAGGCATGCAATTGCCTGTGCCGCCCGGTCCCCCGTGCCCCGAAGGGGCGCGGGGAACTGCGCGACCAGCCACGAACGGCCCGCAGGGAGAGGCCAATGAGCAAACACCACGATGCTCCGGACGGCGACCCCGCACAACGGCTCCCGTTCAACAACCTCCGGCTGCTCATCGCCTTCGGCCTCTCCGCGGCCTGGCGGGCCGACCGCCACCGGCTGATCGTCGTCCTCGCCCTGCAGGGCGTCCAGGCGCTGGGCACAGGCGGCGCGGTCCTGGTCGGGAAGAACGCCCTGTCCGGGCTGACCGGATCGCCGGAAGCGCAGTCGCTGGGCACGTCCGCCGGGTACGTCGCGGCCTTGCTGGCCATGGGGTTCGTGGGCAGCCTCGTCAAACAGGCCCTGGAATACCACCAGTCGATGTTCCGGCTGAGCATCGAGCGCGACGCGGTGGAGCGGGTCGTCGCGGCCGCGGCGCGGGCCGAGCTGGCTGAGTTCGAGAATCCGGAGTTCCACGACCGGGTCAGGCTCGCCCTCACCGCCGCGCAGGCGTACCTCCCGCAGCTCCCGGCGCTGCTCGTGACCGCCCTGCGCGCGGTCGCCACGACGGTCACGGTCGGGGCGGCGCTGACCACCATGGTGTGGTGGCTGTTCCCTCTGTTCGCCGTCGCCACAGTCCCGGCCGTCCGGGTGTCGATGTGGCGGCAGCGCGCAACGTTCGCCCTGGACCGGCGGCTTGCCGAGAACAGCAGGACCCGCTGGTACCTGATCGATCTGCTCACCGGCCGCGACCAGGCCAAGGAGATCCGCGCGTTCGGGCTGGCCGGGGTCTTCTTCGGCCGCCTGTCGGACTGTTACGACCAGGTCCTGGCCAAGGAGAAGGTGCTGAAGCTGCGCGTGCTGCGACGGGAGGTCCTGGCCCGGCTGGCCGGTGACGCCACGGTCGCCGGCGCCCTAGCCGTCGTGATCGCGGCGGCGGCCACCGGGCAGCTCGGCACGGCGTCCGCGCTCACCGCCGTGGCGTGCCTGTTCTTCGCCGCGCAGCAGGGCGTCATGGTCAGCACGGCCCTCGGTGGTGCCAATGCCTCGGCGTTCTACCTCGATGCGCTGCGGAAGTTCACCGCCGCGCCCACCGGGTCACCGGCCGCCGCTCCCCCGCTCACCGGCCGTTCCTTCGCCCTGCTGGAGGCCCGGGAGGTCTCGTTCACGTACCCGTCGGGACGCCGGCCCGCGCTGGAGCGGGTGTCGGTCCGGCTGCACGCGGGCGAGACGGTGGCGCTCGTGGGCGAGAACGGCTCGGGCAAGACCACGCTCACCAAGCTGCTGTCGGGCCTGTACCGGCCGGATGCGGGCGAACTGCTCGTCGACGGCAGGCCGGTCGTGGACCCGGCGGAGCTGACGGTGGCCTCCACCGTCCTGTTCCAGGACTATCTGCGCTACTGGCTCACCGCGGGCGAGAACATCGCCCTGGGCGACCCGCGGTACCTGGGCGATGCCGCCAGGACCGTGCGCGCGGCGCGGAGGGCCGGCGTGCACGACATCGTCACCGGTCTTCCCTCCGGGTATCGCACGCGGCTCGGCCCCCAGTTCAGCGGCGGCGCGGACCTGTCGCCCGGCCAGTGGCAGCGGATCGCCCTGGCTCGCGCCTTCTTCCGGGACGCCCCTCTGGTCGTCCTGGACGAACCGACGGCGTCGATGGACCCGTGCGCCGAGGCCGAACTCTTCGACCGCATGCGGTCGCTGTTCGCCGGGCGCACGGTCCTGCTGATCTCCCACCGCTTCTCCAGCGTGCTCGCGGCGGACCGCATCTACGTGCTCCAGCGCGGGCGCGTCGTCGGGAACGGGACGCACGAGGAGCTCATGACGGTGAACGACACGTACCGTCAGCTCTATCTGGCCCAGGCGGGCGCGTATTTGAGGGCCGCCGGCCGGGGCGGCGCCCCGTAGGGGCGCGGGGGACTGCGCGACCAGCCCCCACCGGCCCGCAGCCGACGCACCACCCAGGGGTCCGGGGCGAAGCCCCGACAACCGCAACTGCGGGCGCGTCTGGGGGCACCTCCCAGCGGTAGCTGGGGGATGGTCGCGCAGTTCCCCGCGCCCCTTACGGGGCGCTACGGCAGCAGGGCGAAGACGTGCACGGCCTCCCGCTTCGCGAACTCGTCACTCAGTGGACGCCCGTGGGCTGCGGCCGCCTCCTCGGCCGGCACGCTGCGCGTGCGCCAGCCCAGGTCCGCGAGGCGGTCCGCCGGCTTGGGCCGCTGGTCGGTGTGGATCAGGCCGCTGATGTCGACGCCCATGCTGCGGACGCTGCCGTCCGCAGCCGATTTGCCCATCGCCGCCGCGACGTTGCCGAAGGTCTCCACCGCGAAGCGGCTGCCGGGGGCGGAGAGCCGGTGGATCTCCTGGAAGAGCTCTTCCTCGGCCTCCGGGGGAAGGTAGGGCAGGAGCCCTTCTGCAAGCCAGGCGGTGGGCCGTGATCGGTCGAAGCCCGCCGCTTCCAGTGCCGTGGCCCAGTCGTCGCGCAAGTCGACGGCGACCGGCCGGTGTTCGCAGGAGGCGGCCGCTCCCTGCTCGCGCAGGACGCGCAGCTTGAAGTCCAGGACCAGCGGCTGGTCGATCTCGTAGACGACGGTCCCCGTCGGCCAGGGCAGCCGGAAGGCCCGGGCGTCGAGCCCCGAGGCCAGCACCACCGCCTGGGTGACGCCTGCTGCGGCGGCGTCCTGGAAGAACTCGTCGAAGGCCCTGGTCCGTACGGCGATGTACGTAGAGGTGTCCGGCCAGTACCGCCGCGCACCGTCGGCCTCGGCCTCGGCCGCCGTCGTCGGCATCGGCGCGGGCGGCCGCGCCTCCTCGACGAAGCGGGCCGCGTACGGGTCCTGGATCAGGGCGTCCGGCCGGCTGGTCTCGACGGCTCTGGCGGCCGCCACCGCCAGTGCGGTGATGCCGATGCCCGAGACGATGTCCCACTGCTGGTCGGTGCTCACGAACGCCTCCTGCGATCCACCTCGTTGAACAGATGGCCATGCTAAGCATGTGCAGGCGATCAGCACCAGGTCGTAGCTCCAGGCAACTGCTGACGGGCTGTCAGCTCCGCCCGCTCCCCCGCGGCTCCATGCGGAAGGCGAAGCCCGCGGTCCCCGGGTCGACGGACGTCACCCCGCCGTCGACCGTGAGCACCGCGCCGTTGACGAAGGAGGCGGCAGGGGACAGCAGCCAGCCGATCGCCTCCGCCACCTCTTCCGGCCTGCCCGGGCGACGGGCCGGAATGAGCCGAGCCGCCTCCTCGTACGCAGCCTCCAGGCCCTCCGCCCCCTCCCCCAGCTGCTCCTCGTCGGCGAAGCGGGCCATGCGCCGGTCGGCCATCCCGGTGCGGATCCAGCTGGGGCAGACGGTGTTGGCCCGCAGGCCCTGCGGCCCGTAGTCGACCGCGAGCGAGCTGCACAGCTGCAGCAGGGCCGCCTTGGAGGCGGCATAGGCCGCGTTGCCGACCCCGTTGCGCAGAGCAGCGACGGAGGCCACGGCGACGACCGAGCCCTGCACCTGCAACAGGTGCGGCAGAGCGGCACGCATGAGGTGGAACGGGCCGTTGAGGTTGATGCTCATGACGGCTTCCCAGTCCTCCACCGCGAGGTCGCCGACGGCGCCGCTGCGGCCGATCCCCGCGTTGAGCACCAGCCCGTCGAGCCGCCCGTAGGCGGAGACGGCCGCCTCGACCAGCGCCCGGGCGGCGTCCGGGTCGGCGGCGTCCGACGGGTGGGCCAGCGCGCCGGTCTCCTCGGCGATGCGCTGCAGCGGTTCGGGCCTGCGGCCGGAGACGACCACCTGGTGCCCGGCGGCGCGCAGCAGTCTCGCCGTCGCGGCCCCGATGCCCGTTCCCCCGCCGGTCACGATGACAACTCGTCGGTCGGTCATGGCCGTCCTGCCTCCCGGTGATCGCGTACAGGGTGTTCGATCATACGGAGCCCCCGCGCCGACCGACTACGCTCGGAAGGGATACAGTGCCGCCGCCCGGACGGGCGTGGTGAACGGGGGTCAGGAATATGCGCTATCTGGTACGCGACCGCATGCTCGCCTTCCACGAGGAGGCGTGGGTCGAGACCGAGCACCGGGAGAAAATTTTCAAGGTCAACAGGAAGTTCTTCCGACTGCGCGGCACCTTCGTCTTCGTGGACGCCCAGAACAACCAGGTGGCCAGCATCGTCAAAAAGTTCTTCACTCTCCACCACACGATCCTCATCGAGCGGAACGGCGTGGTGGAGGCACGGATCAGCAAGCGGGCGTTCGCGTTCTTCGGGGACCGCTTCAAGGTGAGCCTGCGCGACGGGCGGCGGCTGAGGATCGCCGGCAACTTCTGGGACAAGGAGTTCGACATCCAGGACCGGGACCAGGGCGTAACCCTGGCCCACATCTCCCGGCGCTGGTTCACCATCCGCGACGCCTACGCCGTCGACGTGATGAGCCAGGAGGATCCGACGCTGCTGATCATTCTGGCGGTGTGCGTGGACCACACCCTTCAGGACATGAAAGAGGGCGAAAAGCTCACCAACCTGTGAGAAGTGGAGCTTTCAACACTCCACCCGCAGCTCCCCCAGCCCCCGGATGACGAACCCCGGCTTCCACTTCGGCTCCGCCACCAGCCGCAGGCCCGGCACCCGCTGCAGCAACGCACCGAAGACCGCGGCAAGTTCGAGCCGGGCGAGCGGCGCCCCCAGGCAGTAGTGGATCCCGGCGCCGAAGCTGAGGTGGGCGCTGCCGGTGCGGGTCACGTCCAGGCGCTCGGAGTCGGGGAAGACGGCGGGGTCGTGGTTGGCGGAGCCGAGCAGGAGGGCCACTTCGCTGCCGCGCTCGATGACGGTGCCGTCGATCTCGATGTCGTCGAGCACCCAGCGCTCGAAGAGCTGCAACGGGGTGTCGTAGCGCATCAGTTCCTCGACCGCCTGCGGGACGAGCGCGGGATCGCGGCGCAGGGCGGCGAGCTGGTCGGGGTGGCGGAACAGCGCCCACCAGCCGTTCCCGGTGGTGTTGACGGTGGCCTCATGGCCGGCGTTGAGGAGCAGGGCGCAGGTGGAGACCACTTCCTGCTCGGTCAGCCGCTCGCCCTCGTCGCAGGCGGCCACCAGGGCGCTGATCAGGTCGTCGGCCGGGTGGGCCCGGCGGTCGGCGATCAACTCGCGCAGGTAGGCGGAGAACTCGACGGAGGCCTGTACCGCGCGCTGTGCCGTCGCCTCGTCCGGATTGAGCTCGTACATCCCGCAGATGGCGGCCGACCAGGGCCGCAGCAGCCCGCGGTCGGCTTCCGGGACGCCGAGCATCTCGGCGATGACGGCCACGGGCAGCGGCTCGGCCACGTCCGCGATCAGGTCGCCGCCGCCCTCGGCGAGGAGGCCGTCCACCAGCTCGCGCACCAGCCGTTCGACCACGGGCGCCAGGGCGGTGACCGTGCGCGGGGTGAACGCCTGTGTCACGAGGCGGCGGATCCGGGTGTGGTCGGGGGCTTCGAGGTCGAGCAGGCCGTTGTCGTTGAGGACATGGAAGGGCTCGTGCCCGGCGGGCGGCGGGGTGCGCCCGAACTCCTCGTGCGTGAAGCGGTGCAGATAGGTCCGCCCCAGCCGCCGGTCGCCCAGCAGGGCCCGGACGTCCGCGTGATGCGGCACCAGCCACTGCCCGCTCGGGGCGAACCAGTGGACCCGCCCGGCGGCACGCAGTTCGGCGAAGCCGGGGTAGGGGTCGGCGACGAAGGCGGGAGACCAGGGATCGAATGCGGCCATGTGTGCATGCTAAGCGGTCCGCGCCCCGCACACCGGTCGTGCGCCCCGCAGCGAGCGAGCCGCACGACCGGTGCCGTTCATCAGGTGCGGTACGCGAAGTACACCGCATCCGGGTTGGCGGCGATGATGCTCGCCACCGACTTCCGGAAGGTGTTGGTGGAGTGGTACGTCACGTACGGGATGCCGAGGCGGCTCCGGTAGGTGACGATCATGGAGTGGTCCTTGGACCCGTCACCCTCGAAGTCCATCTGCAGGATGTCGCCGACGTCCAGCTGGTAGACGTTCGCCAGGCTGGTCGTCCGCTTCGAGGACATCGCGTACGACGACCACTCGTTGGCGCCCACCCAGGTGGTGGAATCGCCCTTGGAGTTGGACCACCACTTCGTGGAGTCCGAGGCCGAGCCGGGCGCGTCCTTCCACCCGCCGGCCTTGAGGGCCTGGCTGATGAAGTTGGTGCAGTCCCCGCCCTGGCCGTTGTAGTCGCGGTACTGGGGGTTGTAGTTCCGCCAGTACTTCTCCGCGTAGGCGGCCATGGCCTTGTAGTCGTAGCCGCCCGTCTTCTGGGACTTGGGCATCGAACGCCCGGGCCACGTGATGGACGCGGGCGTCGCCTTGAGGGGGCCGCTCTTGTCCGGTGCCGGAGCCGGCGTCTTCTGCGGCTGGTTGATGGCCCGGGGGCCGTCGTCCAGCGGCTTCATGTCCGCGAGCTCCCACTTGCCGCCCGACACGCGGTGGAAGTTGAGCTCGTGATGGGCCGTGAAGCCGGTCGTGCGCGGCTCGTCGCCACGGAGCTGCTTGTAGTGGTAGACCGTGACCTCGGTGACGACGACCGTGGCACGGCCGCCGTTGACCGAGGTGCTGTCCGTGGTGACCCGGGTCTCGGACCCGGTGTACGCCTCGCCGAGGGAGTTGAGGCGCTTCTTGCGGGTCCGCAGCGAGGACAGGCCGTCCTCCTCGTTGCGCTCCCAGCGGCTGGAGAGACGGACCTTCTTCTCGTTCGTCTCTATTCGGCTGCCCTGACGGTTGCCGTCGACGAGCACGGACGAGCGCTGGGTGATCACATCGTCGGCTATGCGGCCGAAGGATGCGGCCGTCGCCTTGTCCACGGTGTTGCGGGCCTCGCCCGCGTTCGCGAAGGTGCTGGGCAGCAGCACTGCCCCCACGCCCGCAGCCGCTGCCACGCCGACGGCGATTTTCAGCGTCTTTCTCTTCACGTAGTGACTCCTTGCCTCCCGGCCCGAGCGGACCGGGCGACGGAATCTTCGCACACACTTCCCTCACACAAATACGTGGTTGTTACCGCGTGATACACCCCGTCAGTTCAGTGAATCCGCATATCCCGTGACACACCTGGACCTGATCCCACAAGCGACCGGTACACATCGGTGGATTTCGGTCGTTCTCCTGTTACGCGGCTGGGACGAGGGGGCGCAACTGCCGCCCCACGCGCTGCTCCAGCCCGTCCCGCACCGCGGGCCACTCCTCGTCGAGGACCGAGTAGAAGGCCGTGCCCCGGACCATGCCGTCCAGGCCGCGGGTGTGGGCCCGGTGGACCCCGTCGAGGACCGCGCCCAGGCGCTCGATCGCCGCGCGCGAGCGCAGGTTGCGGGCGTCGGCGCGCAGCGAGACGCGGCGGACACCCCAGGTCTCGAAGGCGTGGCGCAGCATGAGCAGTTTGGTCTCGGTGTTGATCCCCGTACCCTGGGCGCCCGCCGCGAGCCAGGTGCCGCCGATCTCCGCCGCGTCGGGCACCGCGGTGAGCGGATCGCCCAATGGTCCGCGCGGGGCCGGCGGCCAGAGCACCGGGCCCTGCCAGTAGTCCAGCTCGCAGAACCGTGTCGAGCCCACCACCGCGCCGTCCGCGGTCCGCACCGTGGCGAAGGGCAGCGCACGGCCGGCAGCCCGGGCCTCCAGGGCGTCGTGGACGTACCGTTCCATCGCCTCGACGCCGCTGGGCACGGGGGTGAAGAGAAAACTGCTGCGGTCCTCGCCGGCCGCGGCGGCCAGGGCCTCGATGTGCTGCTCGCCGAGCGGCTCCAGCCGCACGGAGCGGCCGTGGAGGAAAACAGGTATGGGCACTCTGTCGTGGATCTTTCAACGAATATGACGTGGGCGGCTCAGTATGAGGGCATGACGGCGATGAAGGAAAGACCGGGTTGCGAACGACGGGCCACCGCCGGGTGAACGTAGGGCAACGGCGCTCAGGAGGCCCCTGACCTCCACCGCAGCACCCGGCCCAGCACGCGGTCGGCCGGGAAGTACCCCAGGTGCCGCGAGTCGTGGCTGACGGCCCGGTTGTCGCCGAGCAGCACCAGCCGGCCGGGCGGCACGCGCTCCGCACCGCCGGTGCCGCGGAAGCGGATCCGGTCGCCGGGCACCGCGGCCACCCGCTTGATCAGCCACACCCTCCCCTGCACGGCCGCCGCGCCGTCCGACGCGCGCACGGGCGGCCCCGGCCAGGTGCCGCCGGCCGCGGGGCGTTCGGCCACCACCACCTCGCCCACCGCCGGCCGCCGGCCGCGCCGCACGAGCACCCTGTCGCCGTCGCGGAAGGCCGGCGCCATGCTCTCCCCGCGCACGGTGACCACCACCACCCTGCGCGCCGCCACCGCCAGGCCGGCCGCGGCCAGTGCCCCGCAGACCGGCAGGACCCATCGTGCCGGCGCCGCCGTCACCGGGGGTCTCCCGTGAACGCGGGGTCCCCCGGGGCCCCGGCGGCCCGGTAGCCGGTGGCCTGCAGGGTGAACAGCCGCGCGTACCGCCCGTCCGCCTCGACGAGCCGGTCGTGCGTGCCCTGTTCGACGATGCGGCCGTCCTCCAGCACGGCGATCACGTCGGCGTCGCGCACCGCTCCGAGCCGGTGCGAGATCAGCAGGCTGGTCCGCCGGCCGCGGTGCCGCCGCAGGGCGGTGTGGACCTCGTGCTCCGCCTCGGCGTCCAGGCCGGCCGAGGGCTCGTCGAGGATCATCAGGTCGCGCCGGTCCCGCAGGAACGCCCGCGCCAGCGCGAGCCGTTGGCGCTGGCCGCCGGAGAGGACGACGCCGGTCTCCGGGTTGTTCTTGTCGGACTCCTTGGCTTCCTCCCCCCTCGTGAACGAGGGGGGATTCCTATAGCTCGCGCTGTAGGGCTTCCTGCTTCGTCGCCGACTGCCCCGTCCGGGAGGGCTCCCGTTGAGGTCTTACACCGGCTCCACAGGCCGACACCGCCAGCCCGGCGGCCTTGAGGTTACGTGCCGCGTTCACGTCCCGGTCATGGGTCGTACCGCAACTGCCGCACGTCCACGTACGGACGTTGACCGGGAGGGCTTCGCACCTTCGGGCAGGGGGCGGGACCACACGACCGCTAACGGCCCGGCCATCTTCGCCAGGGTGAGGCGGCCGTCGCGGAAGCGGAACGCACTCGTGGTGTACTCCGCCGACCTGCGCGACTTCTTCCGCGACTTGAAACGCGGATACCCGGCCCGCCTGGCGAAAAAGCCCGTGAAAGCCGTCTGTAGGTGGCGCAGCGCCTGCTGGAGCGGGACGGAGGAGACCTCGTTGAGGTAGGCCAGCTCCTCGGTCTTCTTCCACGCGGTCAGCATCGCCGACGTGGCATTGCAGTTCACCCGCTCCGCCCGCAGCACCCACGCCTCGGTCCGGGCGGCCAGCGCCATGTTGTAGACCTTCCGCACACACCCGAACCTACGCAGCAGCTCCGCCGCCTGCGCACCGGTCGGATGGAAGCGGTACTTGAACGCCCGCTTCACGTCAGTGGTCACAACTCACAAGCTGGCAGGATGACTTGTAACTCCGTGCAGGTTTGCTGAAAGTGAACGCCCTTCCTGACTGCGAAACGGTCTTACGGATTCCGGCCCGTGCCACCACAAGCAGCCCAAGCGCCTTCTGGACCACCGCTTCCTCTCGGTCCACCGCCCTTCAACGACCCGAGGACGTCGATCGTGACGGCTGCCCGGGCGATGCCGATGCCCCTGTCGACGGCCAAGCCGGGGGCCGCCGTCGGCGTCCCACGCCAAGCGAGCCAGCCAGTCGAGGAACCGGGGGCTCGAACCTCTCCAGTCCGGCGAAGCCCTCCATGACCGTGAACAGCCGGTCGTCGACAGCAGTCCAACGCTGCGGTCGAGTTCCGTCCCGCGCCCAGCCTGATCAGCCGGGCTGACGAGGCTCCGGTGCTCAGCCGTCCAGCATCAGCTTGGTCAGCCAGGCGCTGACCACTGGGAGCACGTTGGCGGCCAGACCGAGGATGTCGAGTGGATCGGGTGCCTGGCCAGCTTCATCCGTGAGCCGGGCCGACTTGGTGCCGCCGTGGGTCGTGACACGGCCCGCAGCTGGACAAGAGGAAATGCCACGACTGCGTCGCCGGACGGGGATTCGCGGGTCAGCGCGGCACCATCGGCCGACCGGACGCCGAGCAACCACTCCACTCCTGTGCCGAGCACGTCAGCGGCGTCGCCCTGCCGCTCCGGGTCACGAACCGCCCACTGGCCAGCCCTGGTTCAGGCCAGTGCCGCGGCGTGGTGCACACCGCGGACGCATGCCGAGACGGCAACGCGTCCGTGCGTGGCCGCCCGTTGCACGCATGTGTCGTAATCGTATGGGTCCTCGTCACGCACCCGGCGGCCGCGTGTCCGGACTCCGGACGGGCCCTGCCGTACGCCGACAGCTGTGCGCCTCCCGCTGCAGCCGACGGCCGGTCCCGGCGGCTGCAGCGGGGTGACTTCGCGTTCTACCCGCCGGCCCGGGCGACCGGAACGCCGGCCCCCGCGGCTCGCGGAGGCCGGTTCCGGCCGGTGCCGGCGGACTCAGCGGCCGCCGGAACCGTTGCCGGACACCACCGGGATCCGGTCCAGCAGGTGCGACAGCGCGGCGTCGCCGTCCTGGATGACGGAGTTCTCGGTGCACTGCGACTGGTGCTGCTGGGAGAGGACGGGGACGTCCTGGATCCCGATGTTGAGGATCAACAGGAGCGAATTGGCATTGAGTCGGCCGATGCCGACGCACGGATCGTTGAGCGCGCCCTGCAGGATGCTCATCGTGGGACTGTCCTTGCCCCCGGCCTCCGTGCTGCCGAATTCACTCTTCGCGTCGTGTCCCGAAGTGCCGCCCGATGCCACGGCGGGGACGGCCATGACACCGGCAGCCGATGCCGTCAGGGCGGCCGTCGCGAGTACCTTCCTGAGCACGTTCTTGCCTTTCGCCTGCGAGGGATGTCCTCCGAGGGGAGGTCACCTGGGTAACCGTCCTCAGGCGGGGAAGTTCCGAACGCTCACTCGTTCGCCGCAGGCGCCCGTCTCCCCCACTGCGGCCAGGGCGCGCAGCAGGGGCTCCGGTTCGGCTTCCGCCGGCCAGTCGCTCACCTGCCCGTCCCCGACCTCGACGACCCGCCACGCGCCGTCCTCGCGCTGCGCGAGGTCGGTCGTGACGAACCGGCAGTCCAGGGCGGCGACCAGGGCTGCCACGCCCGCCAGTTCCGGCTCGGGCAGCCGGTCCGGGGTGTCGGGATGGGCCGTGGTGGCGACGGGGACGCCGTCCACCCACCACACCCGCGCCTCGCCGGTGTCCGCGAAGCGCTCGAAGGCGCGCAGCACCACGCCGCCCGCCAGGAACGCGTCCTGCAGCTCGACGAACCGGGCGACGACCGCGGCGAGCCGGCCGGTGTCGGCGAGGTCGGGGACGTAACAGGCCTCGTCCCACTCGTGCTTCCGCGACTTCACGAAGTCCTTGACGATGCCGGGACCGGGACCGAGCACCGCGGCGCACTCCGACAGCTCCGCTGCGGCAGGCACCCGGCCGGGGGCCGTCGCGCACCACGCGCTGCGCGGCGTCGACTCGGCGAACGTGCCGTACCAGCCGGGCAGTTCGTGGGCCCGGCGGTACCGCTCGGCGGACGTGAGCAGCGTGACCCCGCGGTCGGCAAGCGCGCCGTCGAGTTCAGCCCACCGGCCGGCGGGCACCATCCAGCCCCGGTACCACGCCGTGCCGGCGTCGCGCGGCACCCCCGCGAGTGCACCGCGCACGTCCCCGGCGAGGAGCGCGTCGTGGTCGAGGAACGCCACCTGCAGCCCCAGCCCGCGGGCGGCCTGCGCCTCGTCGGCGAAGTGCGGGTCGACGCGCCGGGGCGCGAGCGGATCACGGCAGAAGATGATCAGGGGCGGCATGCCGTCACTCTAGGCCGTGTCCGGCGGACCTTCGCGCCCCGTAAGGGGCGCGGGGAACTGCGCGACCAGCCACCCACGGCCCGCGGCCGAAGCACCACCTCGGGGGGTCCGGGGCGAAGCCCCGGGACGTCGACTGCGGTGCCGCGTGACGAAGATCCGCCGGACACGGCCTAGCCGGACAGCCGCGCGAGCAACACCCGCTCCTCCTCCGGGGAGAACCCGCGCTGCAGGGGCGGCTCGCCGCGCTCGCGGTCCCAGGCCAGGACGTCGGCAGCCGTCTTCTCCAGCGGGGTGGCCGGCATCCCCGCCGCCCGGGCGCGTGCCGGGCTGCGCTGCTGCGACGGCCAATGCGGGCGCACGAGCGGGAACATGGGCGGCACACCGTCGGCCGGCACCTGTACGACCTCCACCTCGGTGCCCGCCACTCGCGCGCAGGTCTCGATCAGCCCGCCGAGCGTGACCGGCTCGGCCGGACCCACCGCGTGGAACGCCCCCGACCGGTCGTCGGCGAGCAACTGCACCACCAGGCGTGCCACATCGCGCGCGTCGACGACCTGCACCGGCTGCTCCGGGTCGGCGGGCAACGCCACCCGTCCCCCGCGCGCGGCCCGGCGCACCCAGTACGTGAACGTGTCCGTCGGGTCGTACGGACCGGCCACCTTGCCCGGCCGCACGATCGTCGCCCGCGCGCCGTAGCGGGCCACCGCGGCGTCCTCGCAGGCCACCTTGAGCCGGCCGTAGGTCTCGTTGTCGAGGACCTCGGCGTCCTGCAGGGGTTCACGCCTCGGGGTGTCCTCGGTCGAGCCGGGGGCGAGCCCTGCGCTCTCGTACACCGCGTGGCTGGAGATGAACAGATACCGGCCGACGCGGTCGCCCAGCGCGTCCATCGCCTGCCGGACGTCCCGCGGACGGAAGCCGCTGACGTCCACGACGGCGTCCCAACTGCCCTCGCGGAGGGCGTCGTAGTCACCGGTGTCCCGGTCGCCGATGAACCGGGGCAGCCCGGGGAACAGATCGGCCCCTGTCCTGCCCCGGTGGAACAGGCTCACCTCGGCGCCGGTGCGCAGGGCGTCCTCCACGATGGCGCGGCCCACGAACGAGGTACCGCCAAGCACGAGTATTTTCATGGTCGTTGACCCTACCCGGCGCCCTCGCGGCCGGGTCCGGCTCACTGCCCGCAGGCGTCCTCGAGCCCCTGGATATCGATCTTCTTCATGCCGAGCATGGCCTTCATGACCCGCTCCGACGTGGCGGGGTCGGGGTCGCCGAGCAGTTCCATGAGCCTGCGCGGGACGATCTGCCACGACAGGCCGAACCTGTCCTTCAGCCAGCCGCACGGGCCTTCTTCACCGCCGGCGGAGAGCTTCGCCCACAGCTCGTCGACCTCTTCCTGCGTCGCGCAGTCGACCAACAGCGAGACGGCCTCGTTGAACGTGTACTGGGGGCCGCCGTTGAGGGCGATGAAGCGCTGTCCGGCGAGCTCGAAGACGATCGTCATGACCGTGCCCGCCGGGCCCGGGCCGGCCTCTCCGTAGCGCCGCACGTCCACGATGCGGGAGTCGCCGAAGCAGGCCATGTAGTGCTCCACCGCCTCCTCGGCCTGGTCGTCGAACCACAGGAACGTCGTGATCTTCTGCATGGCGTCTCCTCTCCTGCTGTTCCGTCATGCCCAGTAGAGGGGATATCCGGCCCGACAGCCACCGTGCCGGACGGTCTGTGACATGCCGCTGACGGCGTAATGGCCGGTGCGGGCCGCCCGGCCACGGCACGCTGTGGGCCCTGAGCTGCGACTCCGCTGGGGGCATTAGGTGAACCGGCAACACCGGGGCGGCGCCGGCACGGCCGGGGAGCACCGCGCGGTGAGACTGAGCGACTCCGTCCTCGAGGAGCCCACCACGCCGGGCTGGATGCGCTGGATGCCCGCCGCCTACGTCGCGTTCGTCCTGCTGCTCGAACCGCTCACCCCCGTGGAATGGCCGGTGAGCTTCCTGCTCATCGCGCTGCCCGTGGTGGCGGCCTACTCCTACGGGCCCGTCGCCGTCGCCGCCATCACCGTCTTCGCCGCCGCGATGGAGGGCGTGCTGGCCGGCACCCTGTGCTGCGCGGGCCGCCCGGCCCACTTCGCGTTCGAGCGCCATTACGTGGGCGCGTACGTCTCCACCGCCCTGGTCGGCATCCTCGGCACCGCCCTGGCCGCCCACCGGCGGCACCAGCAGGCCCGGTTGGTCCACTCCCACTCGGTCGCCGAGGCCCTGATGCGCACCCTGCTGCGGCCCGTGCCCGAGCGCGTGGGCCATGTGCTGGCGGCCGGTCTCTACCGCCCCGCCGAGGCCGTGGTCGGCGGCGACCTCTTCGACATCCGCGCCACCGAGGCCGGGGAGCGCGCCGTCATCGGCGACGTGCGCGGCAAGGGCCTGCAGGCCGTGCGGACCGTCGCCGACCTGCTCGGCTGCTTCCGGCAGGCCGCACACGAACCCGGCGGCCTGCTCGCGGTCGCCACCAGCATGCAGCGGTGCATCGCCCGCGAGGCCGCCGAGATCCCCGACGACGAACTCTTCGTCACCGCGGCCCTGGTCGAGTACGACCACCTCGCGCGCCGGGTGACGATCGTCAACTGCGGGCACATCGAGCCGATTCTGATCTCCGGCGGCGAGGTCCGCGTCCTGAGCGGGCCGCCCTCCCTCCCGCTGGGGCTGGCGGCGCTCTCGTCCGAACGTCCCGTCGCCTACACCCACCCCGTCGCCCACGGCGACATCCTGCTGCTGTGCACCGACGGGCTGATCGAGGCCCGCGATCCGGACGGAGCCTTCTATCCGCTGCTGGACCGGCTCGACGCCCGGTTCGCCGGGCGGCCGGCGCCCGGGCCCGTCGAGGTCGTCGACTTCCTCGACACCGACCTGCCGCGGCACACGCTCGCCTTCCAGGACGACGTCGCCATCCTGGTCATCGCCCCGGACGCATTGTCATAGCCGTGCGCGATGATCCT
This sequence comes from Streptomyces sp. NPDC002536, assembly GCF_053594995.1. NCBI lineage: Bacteria > Bacillati > Actinomycetota > Actinomycetes > Kitasatosporales > Streptomycetaceae > Streptomyces > Streptomyces sp. NPDC002536. The sequence goes on along the minus strand of NZ_JBSFWU010000034.1, from coordinate 4,206 downwards.
GCCGTGGAGGGGTCCGCGTTCCGGACGGGCCCCGTGGACACCGGAGGATCCGATGGCCGTGCACTGGAAGCTCGTCGTCGACTGCGCCGACCCCCTGCGGCTGACCGCCTTCTGGGCGGAGGCCCTCGGCTACGAGGTGGAGGACAACAGCGTGCTCATCGAGCGGCTGCTCGGCATGGGCGCGATCGGCGACGAGCTCCTCACCGTCGTCGACGGCCGCAAGGCCTGGACGCACGCCGCCGCGGTGCGCCACCCCGAGGACCCGGTCGACGCATCGACCGGCATCGGCCTCGGCCGCCGCATCCTCTTCCAGACCGTCCCCGAGCCCAGGCAGGGCAAGAACCGTCTCCACATGGACCTGCACGTGGGCCCGGAGAAGCGCGAGGACGAGGTGAAGCGCCTGGAACGGCTCGGTGCCCGGGTGCTGCAGGTCGTCGACGAGCCGGCCGGCAGCCACGTGACCATGGCCGACCCGGAGGGCAACGAGTTCTGCGTCCAGTAGCCTCACCGGCGGCTGATCTTGATCTTGAGCACCATCACAGGGGGAACCACCGCATGCACCACGCCACCGTGACACCCGGAGGCGACCGGGTCCGCTGGGTCGAACTGCCCGGGCAGGAACCGTCCCGCGTCTACGTCCACGGGCTCGGCGCCACCTCGCCCGCCTACTTCACCGAGGTCGCCGTCCACCCGCTCCTGGCCGGCCGCCGCTCGCTGCTGGTCGACCTGCTCGGGCACGGCATCAGCGACCGGCCCACCGACTTCGACTACACCCTGGAGTCGCACGCCGACGCCCTCGCCGCGGCGTTGGACGCCGCCGGGGTGGCCGGTGCCGAGCTGATCGCGCACAGCATGGGCGGCTCGGTGGCCGTCGTCCTGGCCGCGCGGCACCCGCATCTGGTCTCACGGCTGGTGCTGGTCGACGCCAACCTCGACCCGCTGCCCCGCACGCCGGGCGCCGGCGGCAGCAGCGGCATCGCGGCGTACTCCGAGCGGGAGTTCGTGGAGCGGGGCTGGCGCGAGGTCCGCGACCGGGTCGGCCCGCACTGGTGGTCCACGATGCGGCTGGCCGGCCGCGAGGCGCTGTACCGCAGTGCCGCCCACCTCGTCAGGGGCACCGTTCCCACGATGCGTGAACTGCTGCTGGGCCTGGAGATACCCCGCACCTTCCTGTTCCCCGAGGCCGACGGGCCGCTGCACGGCGCCGATGCGCTCGCCGCCGCCGGGGTGGAGGTGGTGCCCGTCCCGGACTGCGGGCACAACGTCATGCTCGACAACCCGGAGGCCTTCGCCCGCGCCACCGCGGCAGCGCTCACCGGTTGACGGGCGCCGCGGCGGTCGGGGGAATCGGCGTGGTGCGCGGTGTTCCCACAAGGTGCGCGCGGTACACAGGTGGCCATGTCCCGATTCCCCCGCCGCTTCCGGCGCGAACTGCCGGACCCGGTTTCCCGGAGGACGGGGAGGCGGCGTCCGGACCCGATGGCCTGGCTGCGCAGCGTCGCCGGACAGATGTTCGTGCTGCAGTTCCTGATCGCCCTGCTGCTCGTCGCAGCCGTGGCGACCACGCTGCTGTTCAAGGAGCGGGCGGACAAGATCCAGGCGGCACGCGAGCAGACCCTCGCCACGGCCCAGGCCTTCGCCCACGGCCCCGGTCTGGTGGACGCCCTGCACGGGCCCGATCCGACATCGGTGCTCCAGCCCCTGACCGAGGCCGTCCGCACCCGGGCCGCCATCGACTTCGTCACCGTGATGAACCGCGACGGCATCCGCTACACGAGCCGCAAGACGGAGCTGATCGGGAAGACGTTCCACGGCAATCTCGGCCCGGCACAGAACGGCCGTGCCTCCACCGAGACCGACACCTCCCCGCTGGGCGAGGAAGTGCAGGCGATCGTCCCGGTGACGGACGCGGGCGGCACCGTCGTCGGCATGGTGGCATCAGGGGTGACAGTCCGCCGCGTGAGCAGCGCCGTCCTGCAGGACGTGCCGATCATGCTGGGTGCCGGGGCGGTGGCGCTGGGCCTGTCGACGGTGGGAACGGCCTGGGTGAGCAGACGGTTGCGGCGGCAGACCCATGGCCTCGGCCCGGCCGAGATGACGCGGATGTACGAGCACCACGACGCCGTGCTCCACTCGGTCCGCGAAGGCGTGATCATCGTCGACGGCGACGGCCGGGTCCTGATGGCCAACGACGAAGCCCGCCGACTGCTCGACCTGCCGCGGACGGTGGAAGGCATTCCGGTCGGCGACCTCGGTCTCCCGCCCCGGCTCGCCGACCTCCTGCGCTTCCGTCGGACGACGAGCGACGAGGTGGTACCGGTCGGAGACCGACAGCTGCTGGTCAACAGCCGGCGGACGGACCGCGCGGGCGGCCCTCCCGGTGGCGTGGCCACGCTGCGGGACTCGACGGAACTGCACGTGCTCTCCGAGAAGGTCGAGCTCGCCCAGCAACGGCTGCGCCTGCTGTACGAGGCGAGCACCGGCATCGGCACCACGCTGGACGTCCGCCGCACCGCCCAGGAACTGGCCGACGTGGCCCGCCGGTTCGCCGACTGCGCCACCGTCGACCTCGCCGAACCCGTCCTGAGCGGTGAGGAACCGCAGCCGGGCACGGAGAACACGGCAACGGAACTGCTGCGCGTGGCGGCCGGTTGCCGGGACCGGGTCCATGCCTGCCCCACCACCGCGCCGACGGCCGAGAGCTTCACCACCGGACGCTCCGTGCTGGTCAAGGACGTACGGACCGGCCCCCACGACCTGTCGTCCGACGAATCCGTGACCCGGCACGTCCTCGATCACGGCTTCCACTCGGTCATCACCGTTCCACTCTCCGCACGCGGCGTCCTGATGGGCGTGGCCACCTTCTGGCGCACCGGGGACAGCGCCCCTCTCGACGAGGACGACCTGTCCCTGGCCGAGGAGTTGTCGGCGCGGGCCGCGGTCTGCATCGACAACGCCCGCCGCTTCACCCGCGAGCACGCCATGGCCGTCGCCCTGCAACGCAGCCTGCTGCCGCGCGGCATGCCCGATCAGCGCGCGCTCGAGGTCGCCCACCGCTACCTTCCTGCTCCCGGCGGTGTGAGCGGGGACTGGTTCGACGTCATCCCCCTGCCCGGCGCGCGCGTCGCGCTGGTCGTCGGCGACGTCGTCGGGCACGGCCTGCACGCCGCGGCCACCATGGGCCGGTTGCGCACCGCCGTGCAGAACTTCGCCACCCTCGACATGCCGCCGGACGAACTCCTCGGCCACCTCGACGAACTGGCCGCCCGCATCGACCAGGAGACCGCGGCCGCCGACCGGCAGCCGAAGGTCGCCGGCGCCACCTGCCTGTACGCCGTCTACGACTCCACCACCGGCACCTGCGCCGTCGCCACGGCCGGTCACCCGGCGCCCGCCCTCGTCCTGCCCGACGGCACCACAGAGTTCCCCGGCCTGACGACCGGCCCGCCCCTGGGCGTGGACGGCATCCCCTTCGAGGCCGCCGAGCTGTCCGTGCCCGAGGGCAGCAGCCTGGTCCTCTTCACCGACGGCCTCCTCAAGCACCCCGCCCACGACGTCGACGCCCGGCTCGCCCTCCTGCGCACCACGCTGGCCCGCCCCGGCCGCACTCCCGAGGACACCTGCACCGCCGTGCTCGACACCCTGGTGCCCGATCGGCAGGACGACGACATCGCGCTCCTCGTCGCCCGCACGCGAGCCCTCCCTGCCGACCGCATCGCCCAGTGGGAGGTGCCGCCGGACCTCGCCGCCGTCGCCGACTCCCGCAACCGGGCCCTCCGGAAACTGCGCGAATGGTCCCTGGACGAGCTGGAGTTCACCACCGAGCTCGTCCTCAGCGAACTGGTCACCAACGCCATCCGCTACGCGAGCGCCCCCATCCTCGTCCGCCTGCTCTACGGCAACCGCCTCACCTGCGAGGTCCACGACGCCAGCAGCACCTCGCCGCACCTGAGGTACGCGGCCATGGAGGACGAGGGCGGCCGTGGCCTCTTCCTCGTCGCCCAGCTCACCGCGCACTGGGGGACGCGCTACACGGCGACCGGCAAAATCATCTGGGCCGAGCAGGAGATCCCGGAGCCGACTCGCCTCTGAGGGAAGGGACCAGGGCCTGTCCGGTGGATCTTCGCGCCCCGTCAGGGGCGCGGGGAACTGCGCGATCAGCCACGACGCTCCTGCAGCCGACGCACTACCCCGGGGGTCCCGGGC